>JAURVS010000434.1 GCA_030655355.1 Sphingopyxis sp. | reverse complement strand
AGGGGCGTCTCCTCTCAGCGAGGAGAGTTGGCTGAGTGGTCGAAAGCGTCGCACTCGAAATGCGAAGTGCCGGCAACGGTACCGAGGGTTCGAATCCCTCACTCTCCTCCATTTTTCCCTGATTTGACCACCAGGCGAACGGCCGCCCCGACTGATGCCGGGACGGCCATTTTTCTATCCCCTGATGCTGAGCAGCGACGGCGCGGTTATCGCCGCGACGACCGCACCAACGATCAGGAACAGCACGATCGCGACAATGACGACGACGACCGTATAGCCGATCGCCTTATCCTCCGGCGCCTTCATCAGCACCGGCAAGCCAAGATAAAGCAGATAGAGGCCGTACAGGCCGAACAAGGCTCCGATCAGCCCCAGCGCCGGAATGATTTGGAAGATGCCGCCGACCCACCCGGCGGTCGCCGAATAGGCCGCGACCTTGAGCGCCTGAACCTGATTTTTCTGGCCACCGAAGTTCGGAGCGAGGCCGTCGATGACCAGAGCAAGGATGAATATCGTTGCCAAAGAAAGACCGTAGGACAGGATCGCGGACCCCAGCGCACTGCCGATCGGCGGATGATAAGTGACGCCAAATGCCGTGAAGCCAAAGACCTGGCCACCGATGAATTGGGCGATCGGTCCTATGGCGGCCAGCGCGACGACATAGGGTACATAGATGGATTGCGTCGTCGCAGGCTCGGCGGCGATAATCGGCCATGTTTCCTTGGGTTTGAGAAGAATATTCTTCGCGCGCTCGATGATCCCCGAGGCCGGGCCGGAAATATTGGGTGGTACGTCAGTCATGTAAGCGTCTCCCCTGATCGTCGCGGCCCGCACACCGTTCGGAAATGCAATGGCCAGAAGGACCTGATAGCCCCAAAGGCCAAGACATCTGTAACCTTGATCACAGCCTGATTCGGCAAACCGCAGCCGGACTGGAGTGTAACGGACTTGAAACGTGCGTAAACAGCCATAGATTGACCATATGAGCCCCGAATCTTCTTCCGACCTCCCTGCCGTTACTGCGCCGCTGATCGGCCGCGCCCGCTTCGCGCCCGGCGACATTGTGCGGCATCGCATGTTCGATTTTCGCGGCGTCGTGTTCGACATCGATCCCGTCTTTGCGAACAGCGACGAATGGTATGATGCGATACCCGAGGAAATTCGCCCAGCGAAAGAGCAGCCCTATTATCATCTGCTCGCCGAAAACGGCGATTCATCCTATATCGCCTATGTCAGTCAGCAAAATCTGGTGGCCGACGGCGACGGCGGGCCGATCGACCATCCGCAGATTGACGCGATGTTCGAGGGGCTGGACCACGGGCGCTATCGCGTCCGCGCCATCCACCGCCACTAGATAACCGCGCCTGGGGCTGCGTCAGGCCTTGAGCTTCCAGCCCGAGGCGAGCAGTCGATAGGTCAGCAGGCCCAGCGCGACATTCATCGCGATCAATACGGTCGCGGCGGTGAGTAGCGGATTGGAAATCGTCGAATCGACCGTGCCGATAAAGCCGTAGCGAAAGCCCATGATCGCATAATAGACGGGATTGCCGTGCGCGATCGCCTGGAACCACGGCGCCAGCTTGTCGACTGAGTAGAAGGTGCCCGACAACAGCGCGAGCGGTGTGACGACGAAGTTGGTCACCGCCGCGGCATGGTCGAACTTTTCTGCCCAAATTGAGGTGATCAGCCCCAAAAAGCCCATCATCGACGCGCCGAGCACGCCGAAGACGACGACCGCCCACAGATGATTGGGCATCACATGCACGCCGGGCCACAGCAGCATTGCAAGCCATAGTGCGAGCCCGACGAGCAGCGACCGCGTGATCGCAGCGCCGACGAGCGCGATGATCAACTCACCGACCGCGAGCGGCGGCATCAGATAGTCGACGATCGTCCCCTGGATCTTGCCGACGAGCAGCGAAAAACTCGAATTGGCGAAGCTGTTCTGCAGCATCGCCATCATGATCAAGCCGGGGGCGATGAAATCGGCAAAGGGTACGCCGATGACCGTGCGCCCTGCCCCGCCCAATGCAACGGTGAAAATGACAAGGAACAAAAGCGTGGTAATCGCCGGGGCCCAGATAGTTTGCAGCTGGACCTTGAAAAACCGCCGCACCTCCTTGACATATAGGGCCTGCATGCCCGGAACGTTCAGGGTGTGGATATGAGGCACGCCGGGTTCGGCAAAGGTCGGCGCTTCGGTGAAATTGCTCGAGTCGGGGCGCGAAATTTGGGGCTGGTCGTTCATGGCGTTCTCGCCTATCGCCTCCCCGATCTTACCGCAAGCTGGGCAGCGACTATATGCCGGTCTCACAAGGACCGGTAACGTGGACCGTTAAACCGCCCGCGGCGTGGAATGATAAGGAATAAACTATGTCATGGACCGACGAGCGCATCGAAAGCCTGCGCAACATGTGGGAAAAAGGGCTGACCGCCAGCCAGATCGCCGATGAACTCGGCGGCGTGAGCCGTAATGCGGTGATCGGCAAGGCGCATCGCCTCGGCCTGAAATCGCGCCCCTCGCCCGTCAAGGCGACCGAAAAGGCCAAGCCGGCTAAGGTCGCGGCACCTGCGGCACCCAAACCCGCCACCCCTGCGGCCGCCCCGCGCGCCGCGGCGCCAGTGGCTCCCCGCCCCGTCGTCGCTGCGCCGAAGGTCGAAGCCCGGATCCCCGTCGAGAGCCCGAATGCCGACGGCGCGCTGGGATGTCCGACCCCCAAGTCCGATTCCCCGCGCATCGTCTCGATTGGCCCCGGCGGCTTTATCCGTCAGGGACCCGGCGATCAGCAGGCGCCGATCCCGCCCGCACCGCCGCGCCGTCTGGTGCCTGCAAAGCCCAGCCCCGAAATCGCGAACAAGACGACCCTGCTCGACCTCAATGACCGCATCTGCCGCTGGCCGATGGGTCATCCGGGCGAGCCGGACTTCCACTTTTGCGGTGAAGCCGTGAATCCCGGCTTCCCCTATTGCGTCGAACATTGCGGCCGCGCCTATCAGGCGCAGTTGCCGCGCGGAACGCGTCGTCCTCCCCCGCCCCCGCCGTTTGGTGGCCCCCGAGTTCGTTAAGACGCGTCCGGTGGAGCCCTTCGGGCAGGAGTTTGAATTCGCACGCGCGCTCGGCCTGCAAATGGTCGAGCGTGGTGACGGACGTTGCCAGATGGCGATCGATATCGTCCCGCAGCAGCATTTCAGCCCCCAAGGCGCTGCGCACGGCGGCGTCGCATACTCGCTCGCCGATACGGCAATGGGCGGTGCGCTCACCAGCCTGCTCGACGACGATCAGTGGTGCGCGACGCTTGAAATCAAGTTCAACTATCATGTGCGCGTCGGCGAAGGCCGGCTGACGTGCGATGCCGCGGTCATGCATCGCGGCAAACGCGTCGCCAATATCGAGGCGAAGCTGTATCAGGATGGTCGCCTCGTCAGCAGCGCCAACGGCAATTTCGCGATCTTCGCGGCCCCGGTCTCCAAATAGGCGAAAGGCGCCGGATCTTTCGACCCGACGCCTTCCGTTCCCGCTTCCAAGAGGTCAGAAGCGGAGGCTCAACGAACCACGCACGCTGTGGGTGCGGAAATGCGCATTGCTGCGCTGAATGTCCGTCCCGCCGCCATTAAGCAGGAAGGGATTGGTCGGCAGTGCGGTACCCGCACCGACGTTGACGACATAATCCTTGTCCTTGACGTCGGTGTAGAGATATTCGAGGCCGAGCGAGATGTTGTTCGTCACCATCACTTCAGCACCGCCGCCTGCGGTATAACCCCAGGCGTTCGTCTTGCCATTGTCGGCAAAGCTGTTCGCCGTGTTGCTCGTCGTGAACTTGTTGTCGAGACGCGCATAAGCGCCGCCGCCCGTCACATAGAAGAGCGCACCGCCACCGGGGGTGTAACCGGCGCGGAGACGCGCATTCGCCTGATAATCCGATTCACGGCTCATCGTGTAGCTTGCGGGCGTCGTCGAGAAGCCGCTTACGCTGTCGCGTGCGTGGCTACGACCACCTTCGACGACGGCACCAAGGACGAAATTGCCCATGCGCTTGTCGAAGCCAAGCCGCGCGACATATTCCGGGCCGTCCTTGTCGTTGCGGCAGCCGATGTTGCCCGTACCCGTCGCAGCTCCGTTACAGAAGCCCGGCGAAAATGCATTGGCGCCGCCTACGGTCGTGACCTGATCGCCATAGGTGCCGTCGCGGTTCGTGTCGAACACGAGCGTTTCACCGCGATCGCTACCTTGTAGCGTGCCGCCACCGGCGATGCTGATATAGGGGCCGTTAAAATCCTGCGAGGTGTCGCGTCCGTCCTGGGCCATCGCCGGCACAGCCAGCGCGCCAGCCGCAACGGCGACGAGGAGAGAGATATTTTTCATTTTTTACTCCACTTTTTGAATGACTTTACAGTCAGCGCCCCAAACCCCTCGCGAATTGTCAAAGTTCCATCTTTCATCGAAAACAGGACGAACCGAGCCGTCTCCATGAGCACCAAAGCCACCAAAAACGACGCTTGCCAGCCGCCTTTCCCGCCCCCTATAGCTTGGTCATGAGTCACGATTTGTTCGACAGCAGCACCCCCGCGACCGACAGCTACAACGCCTCGCAGATCGAGGTGCTTGAAGGCTTGGAGCCGGTCCGTCGTCGCCCAGGCATGTATATCGGCGGCACCGACGAGCGCGCGTTGCACCACCTCGCCGCCGAGGTGATCGACAACAGCATGGACGAAGCCGTTGCGGGCCATGCAAACCGTATCGAAGTGACGCTCGACGTCGGAAACCGGCTGACAGTCGTCGACAACGGCCGCGGCATGCCGGTCGATCCGCACCCGAAATTCCCCGGAAAATCGGCGCTCGAAGTCATCATGACGATGCTGCATTCGGGCGGCAAGTTTGAGGGCAAGGCCTATGCTACGTCGGGCGGCCTGCACGGCGTCGGGGTGAGCGTGGTCAACGCGCTGTCGGTCGAGACTGAGATCGAGGTTGCGCGAGCCAAACAACTTTATCGCCAGCGCTTTTCGCGCGGCACGCCGCTCGGTGGGCTCGAAGAGCTTGGCCCGACGCCGAACCGCCGCGGAACGAGCGTCAGCTTTGTTCCCGACCCCGAAATCTTCGGCGACCACGGCCGTTTCAAGCCGCAGCGCCTCTATCGCATGGCGCGCTCAAAGGCCTATCTGTTCGCAGGCGTCGAAATTCGCTGGAAATGCGCGCCGGAGTTGATCGGCGACGACACACCGGCTGAAGCAACTTTCCAGTTCCCCGGCGGGCTTGCCGATCATTTGAAGGAACAGATCGGCACGCGCGAATGTGCGACCGCTGAACCCTTCGTTGGGCGGCAGGAATTTCCGGGCGATCAGGGCCGCGCCGAATGGGCAATCGCCTGGCCTTTGTGGTCTGACGGATCATATAGCTGGTATTGCAACACCATCCCAACCCCCGTCGGCGGCACGCATGAAGCTGGCCTGCGGTCGGCGCTGACCAAGGGTTTGCGCGCGTTCGGCGACCTGATCGGACAGAAGAAGGCGGCACAGATCACCGCCGAAGACGTCTTTAACGGGGGCGAGATGATGCTCTCGGTCTTCATTCGCGAACCGCAGTTCCAGAGCCAGACGAAAGACCGGCTCTCAAGCCCGGAGGCGGCACGCCTCACCGAAAACGCCGTGCGCGACCATTTTGACCATTTTCTATCGGACAATATGGACCGCGGCCGCGCGCTGCTAGGCCTCATCCTCGACCGGATGGACGAGCGGCTGAAGCGCAAGGCCGAGCGCGACGTCAAGCGCAAGACCGCGACGAGCGGCCGGAAGCTGCGCCTGCCCGGCAAGCTAACAGACTGTGCGAACAACGGCCCCGAAGGTACCGAATTATTTATCGTCGAAGGCGACAGCGCGGGCGGCAGCGCGAAGCAGGCGCGCAATCGCAAAACGCAGGCGATCCTTCCGATCCGCGGCAAGATTTTGAACGTCGCGAGCGCCAGCGCCGACAAGATCCGCGCCAATCAGGAAATCGCTGATCTCGCACTCGCGCTCGGCTGCGGGATGCGCAAGGATTGCGACGCCGACCGGCTGCGTTACGAGAAGATCGTGATCATGACCGATGCCGACGTCGACGGCGCGCATATCGCAACGCTGCTCATGACCTTTTTCTTTCAGGAAATGCCCGACATCGTGCGCCGCGGCCATGTCTATCTGGCGCAGCCGCCGCTCTATCGCCTGACCTCGGGCAACACCTCGGTTTATGCGCGCGACGATGCGCATCGCGCCGAGATTGAGGCGAAGCAGTTCAAGGGCAAGAAAGTCGACGTCGGGCGCTTCAAGGGCCTCGGCGAGATGAACCCGAACCAGCTCAAGGAAACGACGATGGACCCAGCGACGCGCTCGATGCTGCGCGTCACGCTTCCTCAGGAGTATGAGGAGCGCCATCTTGTCAAGGATCTGGTCGACCGGTTGATGGGTAAGCACCCCGAACACCGCTTCCAGTTCATTCAGGCCAATGCCGCGACACTCGACGAGGCGGCAATCGACGCCTGAGGAGGCCCGCATGGCAATATATCGGTCGGGATTGGCGGTAGTGGCGCTGGCGGTACTGGCGCCGCACGCGCTCGCCGCTCAGCCTGTCGATACGGAGGCGCCCGCTGCGCAGACCGCCCTCGATCGCCGCGCCCATCAGTTGGTCGATCTGTTTGGCGGCAAGATCGCTTTCACAGACTATTTCGATCCCTATTTTCAGACCGCAGTTCCCGAGCCCCAATTCAAGGCGTTTGCCACAGGCCTGATCGCGCAATATGGCCGCGCGGTTGCCGTCGACAGCGTAACGCCAACGAGCCCGCATTCCACAACCGTTTTGCTGCGCTTCGAAAAGGGTGTCGCGACGGTGTTGCTGGACGTCGGCGTCACTGCTGACGAGCGTGTGACGGGCCTGCGCGTGACCGGCGTGACAGTATCGGGCGACAGTTTCGATACAGTAGCGGCAGAGATCGCGGCGCTGCCCGGGCAAACCGGGTTTCTCGTCGCCGAACTCGACGGCAAGAGCTTTCGCCCGCTCGCCTCAGCCAACACCGACCGTCAATTCGCTGTCGGATCAACGATCAAGCTCTATATCCTCGACGAACTCGCAGCACAGGTCGCGGCGGGGCAGCGCAAATGGTCCGACGTCGTTCCGCTGTCGCACTTCAGCTTTTCATCGGCGGCAACCTCAAACTGGCCCGCCAATACGCCGGTGACGCTGCAGACGCTCGCCAACTGGATGATTTCGGTCAGCGACAATGGCGCGACCGATACGCTGATCCACCTCATCGGTCGCGGGCCGATCGAGGCGCGGATGCGCGCGGCGGGACACAGCGACCCGTCGCGCAATATCCCGCTGCTTACCACGGTCGAAGCCTTTGCCTTGAAGGGCAATAATTTCGCCGACCTGCGCCCGCAGTTCATCAAGGGCGACGACGCGGCGCAGCGCCAGCTTATCGAGGGCAACCGCGATCGCCTGACGCTGTCCAACGTCGACGGAGTCAGCTTCACAGCCGGGCCGCGTTTCATCGATAGCCTCGAATGGTTCGCGAGCCCGAATGATATTGCGCGGCTGATGATCGACCTGCGCGCGCGCCAATCGAAAACCCTTCTGGCTGCGATGGCAATCAATAACGGCGTCGGTCCCGTCGCCGGGGCCGACTGGACCTATCTCGGCTACAAGGGCGGCTCTGAAAATGGCGTGCTTGCAATGAGCCTGCTCGGCGAACGCAAGTCGGACGGCAAATATTTCGTCGTGACGGCGGGCTGGAACAATCCCGACGCCATTCTCGCTAGCGAAAAGCTTGTCGGGCTTGTCACGCGATTGCTCGCGCTGGCGGCACTAAACTAGCTCAGTCTTTCCACTTGGCGTGTATCGCCGCAATCTCGGGTCGCGCACACCAAGCGGTTTCCCATGTGTTCAACGGCGTCTTTTCTCGGCAAGCCTGCGCCGCTTGATTGTCATCCATCATATCGATCGGATCCAGATCAGCATCGCGCCGGGCGATTGCCGTCAACATCTTCGCAGCGTAGGTCCGATAGCGCGATGTCATCTCGGCAACCGACTCATCGCTATCCTTGTCTAGCCGAAGACCGCTCAAGTCGACTGTCGCCAGTCGGTTCCGTGCCGCCTCGAACTGCCCGAGTTCGCGCTCGGCGTTGGCAAAGGACAGGTTCAGCCACAAATCCTCCGACGAAAAGCCATCACGCGGCATCGACGGAGCAAGCGCGAGATATTCGCCGAAATAACGTCGGCGCAGCGCCGAATTCTCGTCGGTTTGCCAGATCGCCTGCCGCAGCAAATAGGTCTGCATCCTGACATCACGGCCAATGGCGCGAGCAAGCCACATCGCACGATAATAGCTCGTGTCAGCTTTCCGCACGGTTTTATAGGCTTCGTCGTCCAACGCAGACGCCAGTGCCGTCTTGTCCGCATCGGTGAACTCGTCGAAAATCACCAAGCCGTTGCTCGGGCATTCGGGCATTTCTAGCGGGAACATCCAGCTGCCGAACGGTTTGCCATCGGGGCGGCTGCCAAAGATCGTGTAAGAGGCGGTTGTCGTAAAATTGAACTTCTCGCCGCCCACCGGGCAAATCATTTCTTTGGTATAGGGCATGCCCGCCCCAGCGGGTGCGGCAAGTCCGAAGGCGGCGCCAATCAACGCAACGACGGACAAGCACCGCCGCGCCGTCATCGATCCGGCTTTCAACTCGTCAGCGCCGCAACGATCGCCTTGACCTTCGCCTGTCGCCACTGCGGGGTCGGCGCGACCAACCAATATCCGCGCTTCGCAGCAAAAGGCTCGCCCACCAACCGCACGCGGCCGGATGCGATATCGGCATCGGCGAGCATTGCCGGGACATTTGCTTGCCCCAACCCGTTCGCGGCCGCGTCGATCGCCAGACCGGCATCGCCCAACCGCAGCGCCGGCTCGCCGTCGGCCACAGGGCATCCGGGCCAGGCAATCCGCGTGTCGCTGTTGCTTCCCGGACCCGCGACGGTGACCATCAACGCCTCGGCAAGCGCCACGCCTTCATGCTCGCCCGCACCGTCGGTCCAGAAAATTGCGAGATCGAGATTGGCTTCGGTAAAATCGATGCCGCTATCGGCGGACACCAATGTGAAACGCACGTCAGGTGCCTGCTGGCTGTAACGTGCGAGCCGAGGTGCCAGCCATTTGGCGGTAAGGTCGCGCGGCGCGGCGATCGTCAACGACTGCGACGATTGCCCCGCCTGCATCGCGCGGACCGATTCTTCGAACTGCAAAAACCCCTGACGCAGTGCGTCGAGCCCAGCATCGGCCTCGCCCGTCAGTTCAAGCCCCTTGGGCGTGCGCCGGAACAGCACGACGCCAAGCATATCTTCAAGCGCGCGGATCTGTTGCCCGACTGCGGCGGGCGTCACCGCCAGTTCGTCCGCAGCGCGCGTGAAGCTCAGGTGCCGCGCAGCGGCATCGAAAACGCGCAATGCGTTCAGAGGCAGGTGCGTGCGCTTCATGACGCGGTCGCAGGCGCCACGAGCGGAAAATGCGGGATTGCGACGAGCGATTGCGATCCGTCGGCCAATTCCATCGTAAAGCTTCCCACCATCGATCCTTCGGGCGTCGGGAGCGGACAGCCCGACACATAATCATACGCGCCGCCGGGATTGATCAGCGGCTGCTCGCCGACGACCCCCTCGCCCTCGACTTCGCTGATCTGGCCGCGACCATCGCTGATCCGCCAGTGACGGCTGAGCAATTGCACCGCCGCCTCGCCATGATTCTCGATGCGAACATGATAGGCCCAGAACCAGCGGCCAAGCGCAGGATGCGACTGTTCGGGCAGATAGCTGACCGCCACGCGAACGGTGATCGACCCGGTGGCCGCCGCAAAGGGGAAAAAGGAGTCGATCATCGTGGTCATGGTAACAGCGTCGCTCAAAGGCCGACCTTGGTCAATGCCTGGTCCAGATCGGCGATAACGTCCCGAGGATCTTCGAGCCCGATATTGATGCGCAACATGCCCTCGACGACGCCCATATCTGCGCGCGCTTCGGCGCTGACGCCATAATGCGTCGTCGACGCCGGATGGCAGCACAAGCTACGCGAGTCGCCGATATTGTTGCTGATATCGACGAGTTCGAGCGCATTGAGCAGGCCCATCGCCTGTTCGCGGCCGCCGTCGAGAACGAAGGAGAAGATCGGCCCGCACGCCTCCATCTGGCTCATCGCCAGATTGTGCTGCGGATGGCTTGCGAGCCCCGGGTGCAAGATGCGCGGTACGCGGCTTTCGACAAACTTGCCGACTTTCAGGGCATTTTCAGACTGACGGCGGGCACGCAAATCGAGCGTCTCGAGCCCCTTGAGCACGACCCATGCGTTGAACGGCGACAGATTCGGCCCCGTGTTGCGCTGGAACGGCAGCAGCACATCGTTGATAAACGTCTCGGACCCGCAAACCGCGCCGGCCAGCACGCGCCCTTGCCCGTCCATCAATTTCGTCGCGGAATAGGCGACGACATCGGCGCCAAAATCCATCGGACGCTGCAGCACCGCGGTCGCAAACGCATTGTCGACCACCGACGTGATGCCATGCGCCTTCGCCAGCGCGCAGACATGCCTAACATCGACGATGTCCATCGTCGGGTTGGCGGGCGTTTCGAAGAAGAATACCTTGGTGTTCGACTTGATCGCCTTTTCCCAAGCACCATTGTCGCGCCCGTCGATGACCGTCGTTTCGATACCGAAGCGCGGGCAAAGATGATCGACGAGCCAGCGACACGAACCGAAAGCGGCCTTCGCGGCGACGATATGATCGCCCGCCGACAGCTGACACAGCAATGCCGTCGTCATCGCCGCCATGCCGGTCGCCTGCGCGCGACACGCCTCGGCGCCTTCCATCAGCGCGATGCGTTCCTCGAGCATCGCGACGGTTGGGTTCTGCAGGCGCGAATAGGTCATGCCCTGCGCTTCGCCGGCAAACCGCGCCGCGACTTCCTCGGCGCTATCATAAGTGTAGCCCGAGGTCAGGAAGAGCGCTTCCGACGTTTCGCCATGCTCGCTGCGCCAGGTACCCCCGCGCACCGCCTGCGTCGCGGGGTGCCAGCTCTTCGTCTTGCTGCGATCGAAACCCGTGGTCTTCTTCATCATCTTATCCGTTCAAAACCGAAACAACCGCATCGCCGAGCGCCGTCGTTCCCATCGTACCGCCCAGATCGGCGCCGCGGCACCCGTCGCTGAGCACCTTTGCCACCGCCGCCTCGATCCGTGCCGCGCTCGCCTCGTCGCCGCCCGAATGGCGCAGCAGCATCGCAAGCGACAGGATCATCGCCAGCGGGTTGGCAATGCCCTTCCCCGCGATATCGGGCGCACTGCCGTGAATCGGCTCGTACAGTCCCTGCATGCCTTCGCTCAGCGAGGCCGAGGCGAGCAGGCCGATCGATCCGACGCACATCGAAGCCTGATCGGACAGGATATCGCCGAACAGATTTCCGGTGACGACGACGTCGAACTGCCCCGGATTGCGCACAAGCTGCATCGCAGCATTGTCGACATACATATGGCTCAGCGCGACGTCGGGATAGCTCGCCGACACTTCGATCACGACATCGCGCCACAGCTGCGAGGTTTCGAGAACATTCGCCTTGTCGACCGAGCACAGCCGTTTCGCACGCCCCTGCGCCGCGCGGAACGCGACATGCGCGATGCGGCGCACTTCGCTCTCGCTGTACGACATGATGTCATAGCCTTCGCGCTCGCCGGTCGCGGTCGTGCGCGTGCCCTTTTCGCCGAAATAGACGTCGCCGTTGAGTTCGCGGACGATCAGCAGGTCGATTGCGGCGGCGACCTCCGGACGCAGCGCCGAACTGTCTTCCAACCCTGCGAACAGCTTGGCCGGGCGCAAATTGGCGAAGAGGCCGAGTTCGCTGCGCAGGCCAAGGATCGCCTGCTCGGGGCGCAAATGGCGCTCGACATTATCGAACCGCGGATCGCCGACCGCGCCGAACAGGATCGCGTCGGCGGCCTTCGCCTTCGCCAGCGTCTCGGGCGGCAGCGGATGGCCGGTCGCTTCATAGGCGGCGCCGCCGACGAGCGCACGGTCGAGCGTCACCGGCAACGCCAGAGCGGTCAGGACCTTTTCGGCCTCCGCCATGATTTCGGGACCAATACCGTCGCCAGCCAGCAGAAGGATTTGCACCATTTCGCCCTTTCGTATCTCGCCAGCCGCTTAGGGAGCGCGAGCGTCGGGCGCAACCGCCCTGTTGAGCCGGTCGATCAGACGTGCCCTCACGGCAAGCATGTCGCGGCTTCGTCCGTCGAGCAGGTCGCGGTCGATAAAATGGCCTGTGACGACAAGGCCATCGAGAACATCGGACAAGGACGGGTTGGGATCGGCGCCACGCAGGAAAGGCGGCAGCCGCATCAGCCGCGTTTCATAGCCCGCCGCCGCGCCCGCGCTGACCGCACCCCCCGATTTGGGGCTGATGAACGCAAGGTCTTCGGACGACCCCGTCACCACACATTCGTCGAGATTCATTCCGAACCCCAGCTCAGCAAGCAGCAATTGCTCATAGCGCGCCAGCGCCCCGGCCCATTGCCGCGCCGACGATGCCGCTTCGATGGCGTCGAGCACCGCCGACAGCGCCGAATAGAGCATCGGATAGGGCTGACTTTCAGGCAGCGTCGCGGCGGTCAGGCTCGTCACCCAGTCGATCGCGGCGGACGCAAGCGGTTCGGCAAGCAAAGGCGCGCGGCTTGTGAGCAGCTCGGCGGTCGCGCTCGCAAGTTGATCCTCGGTGCGCGCGCGAAGTTCCAGCACCACCAGATTGCCCGGAATCAATATCGGCCGCAGTCGCCGCGAGCGTCCCCCACGCACATAACCCGCGACCAACCCCGCTTCGTGCGTCAACGCGCGCACGATCGCGCCATGCTCGCCGTGCGCGCGAACCGCGCAGACGATTGCATCGGCGGTCAGGCTGGCCAAAGCACCATCTGTGTCTGCGTCACCAGCGCGACCTCGGCGCCATCCTCGGTTCGGATGCGCGTCTGCCACACCGATAGCCTTTTGCCGATCTTCACCGGAATCGCTTCGCCAACCAGCACCGAACCGACTGGACCGGCGCCGAGAAAATTGGTCTTGCTCTCGATCGTCGTCGTCCCGTTCGCCCCTTCGGGAAGCGTCAGAAACGCCCCCACAGCGCCGAGACAATCCGCAAAGGCCATGATCGCCCCGCCATGCACAATCCCGCCTGCGGTGCAGATTTCGGCGCGCACGGGCAGCTTTCCGGCCACCCGGTCATTGCTGCCTTCTTCGATCGTGACACCCAGCGTTCCCGCAAGCGGCATGGCGGCTGCAAAATCCATTATCGTCCCCTCTTCATAGTCCCGAATGATAGAAATCATGCACCGCCTGCGCGACGGCGGCGCTGACCCCCGGTGCCTTCTGCAAATCCTCGAGGCTCGCGCCGCGCACCGCGCGCGCGGTGCCGAAGTGCATCAGCAGCGCCTTCTTGCGCGAAGGGCCGATGCCCGGCACTTCATCGAGCGGCGACGATCCCATCGCTTTCGCACGCTTCGCCCGATGCGCGCCGATCGCAAAGCGGTGCGCTTCGTCGCGGAGGCGCTGGATATAGAAGAGCACGGCATTGTTCGGCGGCAGCGTGAATTCGCGCCCATCGGGGTGATAGATGGTCTCGCGCCCCGCATTGCGGTCGGGGCCTTTGGCGACGCCGACATAGGTGAGATCGTCGATGCCGAGCTCGGCAAGCACTGCGCCCGCCGCCGACACCTGCCCCTTGCCACCGTCGATCAGCACCAGATCGGGCCATTCGCCCTTGGTGCGTTCGGGATCTTCGTCGATCGCGCGCGCAAAGCGGCGCTGGAAAACCTCGCGCATCATTGCGAAATCGTCACCCGGCATCGTCTCGGCGCGCTTGATGTTGAATTTGCGATACGCGCCCTTGATCCACCCCTCGGGCCCCGCGACGACCATCGCGCCGAGCGCATTGGTGCCCTGAATATGGCTGTTATCGTAAATCTCGATCCGCTGCGGCGGATTGTCGAGATCGAACAATTCGGCAAGCTCGCGGCCCAGCTTCGCCTGACTGCTGCTTTCGGCAAGCCGTCGGTCGAGTTCCTCACCCGCATTGCGCACCGCCTGCTCGAGCAAGCGACGGCGATTGCCGCGCTGCGGCACGCTGATCTCGATCTTCCGCTCGCCCAGTTCGCCCAGTGCCTCGGCAACCAGCGCGCATTCCTCGGGCGCGCGATCGACGAGGATCAGCTTCGGCGGCGGCACACCTTCGTAAAATTGCATCAAGAAGCTCGCCATCACCTCGGCTTCAGGCACGCCCGAGATATGCGCAGGAAAGAAGCTGCGATGCCCCCAATTCTGTCCGCCGCGGATGAAGAAGCCTGCAATACATAATTGCCCGCCCTTCGCCGCAAGCGCGAAGACGTCGGCATCGCCGAGCCCGTCGGCATGAACCGACTGGCTACCCTGAATGAAGGTCAGCGATTTGAGCCGGTCGCGCAGCACGGCCGCCTGCTCGAAATCCATCGCGTCGGCGGCGTGCGTCATTGCGGTGCCGAGCCGTTTCTGGACCGCGGTCGATCGCCCTTCGAGAAAGTCCTGCGCATCGCCGACGAGCTGCGCATAATCCTCTTTCGATATCCGGTCGACGCACGGCGCGCTGCACCGCTTTATCTGGTACAACAGGCACGGGCGCGAGCGGTTGGCGAAGAAACTGTCGGTACAACTGCGGAGCAAAAAGGTCTTTTGCAGCGCATTCAGCGTCTGCCCTACCGATCCGGCGCTGGCGAACGGTCCATAATAACGCCCCTTCGCGCGCCGCGCGCCGCGATGCTTCTGGACGCGCGGGAAGGCGTGATCGGTGCGCAGCAGGATGAAGGGGAAGCTTTTGTCGTCGCGCAGCAGGACATTGTAGGGCGGGCGATAACGCTTGATCAGTTGCGCTTCGAGCAACAACGCTTCGGCTTCGCTCGTCGTGGTGACGATCTCCATCGCGCGCGTCTGCGACACCATGCGCTGAAGCCGCTGCGGCAGCCGCGCAACCTGCGTGTAATTGGTCACGCGGTTTTTCAGCGCGCGCGCTTTGCCGACATAAAGCACGTCCCCGCGCGCATCGAGCATCCGGTAGACGCCGGGCCGCGTCGGCAATTTGCGCACGACGCTGCGGATCGCCTCGGCGCCGCGCTCGAGGTCGGGCTGGTCGCCCTCCCCGTCGCCGCCGCGCATCACATAGGTCGCTTTGTCTTCGTTGAATCGGTCGGGAGCATTCGGGCGGGCCATGATTTTGCATGTAGGCGATGGCGATGCGACCCGCCATAGTGTGTGGGCCAGAAC
>JAURVS010000230.1 GCA_030655355.1 Sphingopyxis sp. | reverse complement strand
CGCGACCCGGTCGCTCCAGACCAACCAGGCTGCAACGGACGAGCGACTACAGGACATTGGAAATCGCATTCGCGCTTCTTTCGCGGAATCATCTGAGCGAAACATTCGGCTTGCGGCACTCGGCGCTAAGGCGAGGAAATTTGAAAAGAATGCCCGCCTCATCGAGCGGGCGGCGGCCATTCAACAACTCTTGGGCGCATATGGGGAAGGCATCGCCGACGCCCGCAATGTCGTCGCCAAGTCGATGCTGACGATGGACGAAGCCATCGAGCGGCGAGCAACTGCAGGCCTATCTCGTCTTGCAAATATCGGTCGCGTAATCGAGCGGACGGCGGCAGCCGATCGGTTGAATGTCCTGGCCGCCAGTCTGGATAACGTCATGTCGAAAGTGGACTTGCGGATGAGTGGCGCCATGCGGGAAGTTGAGGTCCGATTAGGTCGCTTCAAGCCTGACCCATTGACCACAGGAACACGCGCAAGGCGGCTCGACCGCTTCGGCGAGATCGCCCAGCAGCGCCACCGAGATCAGCAGCTTTCGGGCTTCGCCGAGGCGATCGAGCGAAAGACTGCTTCTGCAGATCAACGACTCAGCGACCTACGCCAACGAGCGGCGATTCTCGACCACAGCACCGATCAGGTCAGTCTCGCACCGCAATGGCGGGCTGTTCCTAGCTCAGCTAACTTAGTCCCACGGGACGTTGACCGGCGCAAGGCAATCGCGGCCGCCGCTTGGCAGCTTCGCCGCACGCCCTTCCCGCCGATAGTCCGGACCGCCGCGGGATATGCGATCGCACCCGGCTTCACGGATGGCTATCGCGACGCGGACCGCTTTGAGGCCGAGAAGGTAATTCAGAAAATTCACGCGCAAAAACGTGTGCAAATGCTGGCGGCAGTACGGCGGAAGGTCGAGAATACAGACCTGGCGCCCTTCATCGAACACGACGGGGCCATGCGGCTTCCGACCGATGTCTTCGGTCCGACGCTCCGGCACGCAGTGAGCCTTGCGAGCAATGATCAAGATTTCATTGAGCTGATCGATCTGCTGGTACGCATTTGGCGTGAGCGCGAAGCGGCGGTCCGGAAAGCGGAAGCCGAAGCGCAAGCCCGCAAAGAGCGCGAACTCACCGCGCTGCGAGAGCGCATGCGGCCCGGCGTAGAGAGGGTCTTCGGCGCGATCAGGACCCGTATGCAGGATGGCAGATATCCAAAGTCGACGATGGATCTAATGAAGGAAGATATCCTTGTCGTCTCGAAAGCTGTCGGTGAGGGGCGATTGGCAATGCGCTTCTCGCTGGGGACACGTAACTTCTACTGCGCATCCGAAGGATTGCGCATGATCGTCGCTTCTCTCGCTGACAAGCCTATCGGCAAGGACATCATTTTTGCGCTCGGCAAGCTCACGCTCGAGGAGCCGCTCGACCCGGCTGAACTCTCTGCCTGTCTAATTCTGCCTGCCAATACTCGGGCGCACAGCCCCACGGCAGCCGGTATCGAGTCCGACAACATCGCCGTTCCGAGCAAAGGTGGAGCTGAGAGGTAGGCCCAAGCGGCGCGTGAAGGCAATTCGATGGCCGGACGCATTGTCTGGAAAATGTCCGATTCAAGGAAGGAAGGCCAGCTTTATGGCTGGAACGAAGGGATGAAAGCAGCGGCTGCCCAGCCGGAGCCGCTGCCAAGGAATGAACAGAAAATGCCGAAATACATGACCGTCAAGGACAGGGCCGAGGAGGCGGAGACATTGGTGGCCGCGCTCGCGATCGTTCGAACTGCCGAGCTGGAGCTAGATGGTAAGATCCCCATATTGCCGCCTCAGTTCGCCCGATATCTGATAGCGCCCGCTGCGCGCCTGCTCGTCGTGCCCTCGACGGAAAACAGCGGAAACGATCGGCATACTGTCGCGAACGCGATGCGCATATCGCGGTGCGACGCATTAGTCGTCTGCATCTCGCGCCCCAGCGTTGGCTCGCTAAAGGTTATCCTCGACATAGGGGTATGCGGACTGTCAACCGTCTGGCATCACGAATATCGTCCCTGCTTATTGGATGGCACTCTCCATTTTGTGCCCGACCATGATGCGAGCGGACCGATTTTCAAACTGACCCAGACGGGGCTGACGTCGTCGCTCGATTTTAAATTGGTGACGTCCAATGAGCACTGATGAACCGGATAATGCGAGGAAACTTGCACGGGTATACCTGATTGAGCGCGGCATCGACCCGGTCAGCCATGGCGGGGCGGGCATGCGCACGTTCCTAAATATCGCTGAGTTGTGGAGCCTAAGCGACCACGAGCAAATGGATCTCCTCGACATCGAAGATCTGGCGGTGTTCGAGCAGTGGAAGGTCCAAGTTCGATCGTATGAGGCCATCGCTATCCCAGTCGACGTGATCGTCCGGATCGGCTGCATTTTGTCGATCTATCGGTCGCTCGTAACCCTCTTTCCCGAAGAGCGGACTGCTGACTGGCTTCGGGCGCCAAACGCCCACCCGATATTTCGCGGTGGAAGTGCACTTGCCGTGATGACCAGCGGCGAGCTTGATGATCTCGATAAAGTGGTCGGGTATCTACTGGCCATGATTTATGGCTGAAGAGACAATCTTACCTGGAACTCTGCTGCCGCGCGCGCAGCGAGAAGCGCCAAGACGACCAGTCAACCTATCCGAATTCAGCGATAAGTTTGAGATTGCCACGGCGATAATGAGCCACTCGTTGATCATAGCGCCAATTGCCGATTTTGCCTCAAACTGGTCAACAGTCAGTCGAGCATACTGGGCAAAGAGGACGTCTTGCACTGATGCCACAACGCCCCCAACCGCCTCCGAGGAAATGTAATGAAAATACCACCGCGCCATCGGAAAACCGCGCGTTCCTCTCTAAGACGGATCGCCAAACGTTTAGGCCTTCGACTTACGGTCCGTCACTCGGACAAACGGATCTCGGACGATACCGATCCAATCAAGCCGACCGACCGCTTCTAAGGAAATGAAACACTAGAACGCCGGTGGCTGGACCTGGCCGATAGCGGTCCGACAGGTTTCAGGTGGGAAACCTGAAAAGCGGACAGTTCATTAACTTTCGCAGGCGATGCCTTAAACCGTTGGCTGATCGCTTAGCTCTAATTCTCATCATCCGCGCCAGCGCGCCAAAGTCTGAGGCGCGCGAGATTTTCCTGCAATGAGAGCCACGCTTGAGCGCCGTTAACGCCCTCGATTTCAACAAAGCTTTTCTTGAGCATGCTCGGCCCAGCCGATCGCAACACCTCGCGCCAATTGATCCGCCCGCCGCCCCAGGGGGCGTATCGATAACGGAGATCGGAATTGGCTGGCAAGTCATTCGACACATCCTTGAGATGCATCGAGGCCAAACGGGATCCAAGGCGCGAAATCCATGTGACTGGATTAGCTCCCGCAGCGGCGATCCACCCGATATCGAGCTGAAAACCGACTAAATCGGGGTCAGTTTCCCTCACGAGAATTTCCAGCCCACAGCCTCCCTCGATCGGCGCGAGCTCGACGTTATGATTGTGGTAGGAAAGTCTTTTCCCGCCCTTCGCCAAAGCTTCGCCAACACGGTTTAAGAACTGCGCGTTCCGCAAATAGTCGGGCTCGCGCATCCCCCTACCGGCCGCACGGACCATTTCCATCGCGTTGGGACCTTGTGGGGCGGCGGCGCCTTCAGGGTAAAGGAATATTGGCATGACGACGTTGGACGCGCCTAGCGTGTCGGCGAGATCTATGACGGCACGCGGAGCGGCAAGAGTCAGGGCGTCATCTGCGGCCTCGACATGAATCGAGGTACAACCGATACCGGCAGCGTCGAGCAGCTGGCGAAGTTTTTTCCCGGAATGCCCGTGCGTGCCAGCCAGCTCGACGCGTCGAATACCGAGTTTTGCGACGCGTGCGAACAGCCGCCCCGGATCGGCGCGCATCAAGTCACGAAAGGATGCTAGCTGGAGTCCTGGCAGCGCGGCATCGCACGGACTAGCTGCTTGCAACAATGTTGAACCCAGAGCGCCGCAATAGGTGAGTCCCGCGGCAGCAAGGATTTGCCGCCGCGAGATCATGTCGCTAGCAACCTCACTTCACGAATAGAGGTCAGAATTTGAATCCGACGCGAACGCCATAGGTCCGCGGCTCGGAATAATAGCGCAATACAGGCAGCTCATAGTTGAACTGCATCGTCGCAACCTTCTTGTTCTCTATATTGTGGACAAAAGCCTCGACCGAATATCGCTCGTCGGGTGCATTGTAGGTCAGGGTAAAGTCAGACTTCGTGTAGCCTTTCTGACGGTCGGCGGCGAGATTGAACGGCCGCAGGAAGATCGCCGTCTGATAGTAAAGCGACGCCATCGGGACGAGCGTGCCCTCGCCGATGTGGAAGGTGTGCGAGTAGCTGACACGCCCGCTCCACTTGGGGGCAAAGGTCAGGCGGTTGCCCGAGTTATCAGTCAGTACGCCGAAGTCGGGATCGAGCTGATAGTCGTTCGCGTCAGGATAGCGCAGATATTTCGCATCGAGATAGGAAACGAAGCCCGAAATGCGGTCGTCCGAAGTCGGCGCCCAGATATATTCGATTTCAACTCCGCGCGACCGTGCCTTGCCGACATTGTTGATCCCCTCGACGATCCCGCCCGAGCCGAGCGGCGCGAAAAGCGTCGAGACCTGCAGATCCTTGTAGTCCATCCAAAAAGCGGATGCGTTGAGCTGGAGGTGATCGTTGAAGAGTCGGGTCTTGATGCCGACCTCATAATTTATCGCAGTCTCGGGCCTTGCCGGCGGAACCACGTTGCTCACCACCAGCACGCCGGCCTTATAACCCGTCGACACCGTCGCATAGGCAAGGGTTGTCGGGCCAAGATCGGCATCGATGCCGACCTTCCAGTTGATCTTGTCCCATGCCTCGTTGCGGGGTCCCGATACGCCGAAGGTACCGCAGCTCGCATCGGGCGGATCCATTGTGTAGGTATATTCGGTCCCCGCGGGACAGAAATAGCTCACGGCCCGGTCGAGTTTCGACCGGTCGTGCGAATAGCGGATCCCGCCCGTCACCCGCACCGCGTTGGTCAGGCTGTAGGTTGCCTGACCGAAGAAAGCGTATGACTCATTCTGGTAGGTGAGATTTGGATAGACCCCTCGGAAATCGAATACACCATTGTCCTGGTTGAGCAGTGTATCCGGACGCTCTTTAAAGTAGAAGGCGCCGGCCAGGACTTTCAGGCGCTCGCTGTCGTAGGACAGATTGAGCTCGTGTGACCAGTGATCCTGGTCGCGGATATAGCGGTTGATATGGAGCGGCTGATCCGTGCCATCCATGTCGTATTGCGAGCGACCCTTGAGTTTGCCGTAGCCCGCGACATAGGAAAGGCTCCAGTCGGGCGCGAAGTTGAGTTCCATTCGCGACCGCACGGCCCAGGCACGCGTGCTGACGAAGCCAGGCGTGTCGACTTCCTGGCGAAAGCGCTTCGTACCCGCTGGTAGGACCGAGAGTTCGGCTAGTTGCGGAACTCCCTGATTGCGGAAATAGTCGGCCTCGATCTGCCAGGAGAACGAATCTGACGGCCTCCAGAGCGCGGTGATGCGCGCCGCGATTTCGTCGGCTTTCGCATAATTGCCGACATCGCCCGCATGCTGATAACCGTCGTTCGAATGATAGAGAACCGCCGCGCGAACGGCGAAGGTATCGGAGACGGGGACATTGACCATTCCGCGCAGCTGGAGATCGTTGAAATTGCCGTAGGAGATATCCCCGGCAGCCTCGAGCTCGTTCTTCGGAATGGCCGTGATGACATTTATGCTGCCGACCGTGGCGTTGCGGCCGTAGAGCGTGCCTTGCGGACCGCGCAGGACCTCGACGCGCTCGACATCGTAGAGCACACCGTTGATCCCTTCGGGCCGCGGTTCATAGACACCGTTGATGTGGAAGGCTGCGGCGGGATTCCCGAACTCGTTGTTCTGGTTCGTGCTCACGCCGCGAATGCTGAGCTGCACCCCGCCTGTCGCAACGTAGAAAAGCTGCGTGTTGGGAATGGAGGTCGTGAGATCTTCGACACGGCTCGCCCCGCGATCGTCCAGTGCATCGGGCGTAAGGACGGTCAGCGCGATCGGGGTCTTGCTCAGAAGCTCGCTGCGCTTCGACGCGGTGACGACGATATCGTCCGGCAGAGCGCCGCTCGACGTGGGCGCCGCCGTTTCCTGTGCGTATGCGGTTGTAGACGGGAGTGCCACCGCCATGGCGCCCGCCAGCCAGATAGCGCGCTTCCCGATTATCGATGCAGATTTTCCCACCTTAGTCCTCCCTTGACCAAACGACCATATTTCTAATATGATACTTATATTTCCATATTGTCAACTCTCTTTCTGTGGAGACATGTCAAGGCAGTTGTTGCCTTTCGGCCTCCGTCGGCTGTTGTCGACAATCGACAGCCTGATCACAGTCCACGGTTCGCGATGATCGCACGATAGACGTCGGCACTGAGCTTGGGGGTCCGACGCTGCGTCGCATAGTCGACGTGAAACAGTCCGAAGCGCTTTTCATAGCCTTCGAGCCATTCGAAATTGTCGATCAGCGTCCAGTGGAAATAGCCCTTTACCGGTACACCGTCCGCGACGGCACGCTGGAGCTGCCCCAGATAGGCGCGAAGGAACATCACCCTGTCAGTGTCATATATTTTTCCGTCGTCGCTCGCCGCATCAGCGCAGGCGGCGCCATTTTCGGTGATGTAGATTGCGCGGGTTCCGAAAGCCTCGGCGCAGAGCCGTGTCCCCCAATATATCGCCTCGGGATCGATCGTCGCCCAGCCCATCTGCATTCTAGGATAGCTTGCCGGGCGCGGTACGACCGCAAAACCGGCGCGATTGTCCGCGGCGCGAACCGTCTGGCCATAATAGATATTGAGACCCTGCATGTCGGTCGGCGTGCCGACGATCTCCATATCGCCTGACCGGATCTCGGGCACATCGGCGCCGAGCGATTCGAGATAGGCCTCGGGATAGGCTCCGGTCTGGACTGCGGTGACATAGGGCGCATTGCCAATAATCGTCGCGCGCCGAGCAGCATCAACATGCTCGGTATCTTCGGTCACGGGGATGTACACCGCCGCGACCTCCGCGCTTCCGACTGCAAGCGCACCGCGCGCCTCCGCGCGCATTGCGCGAACGGCGCGACCATGCGCGAGCATCGCGACATGGCTGGCGAGCGCTGTCCCCCTCGCCCCCAGCGCGCGCCCGGGGGCATTGAGGCCGTTTCCATAGCCGCCCTCGGTGAAGGAGACGGTTTCGTTCAGAGTGAAATATTTGGTGATGTCGGGAAGGTGGCAAACGACGGCCGCGGCATAATCGGCAAAGCGGAGCGCGGTGTCGCGATTGAGCCACCCGCCCTTATCTTCAAGGGCCTGCGGTAGGTCCCAATGATAGAGGGTGCAGAAGGGCTCTATCCCAGCTTCGAGAAGGGCATCGACGAAACGCCGGTAATGGTCGAGGCCGTCGGCGTTTGGCTTGCCCCTCCCGTTGGGAAATATCCGCGGCCAGGCCATCGAGAAACGATATCCGCCAAGGCCGAGATAACGCATCGCCGCAATATCCTCGCCCGTCCGGCGATAGCTGTCGGACGCGATCTCGGCCGTTACGCCGCCCCGTATCTTGCCTGGCAAGCGAACGAAGCTGTCCCAGATCGACTCGCCACGCCCGGCCTCGCGCGCTGCACCCTCGATCTGGAACGCCGAGGTCGCCGCGCCCCATATGAAGTCGCCGTCGAACGCGTTTGCGCGACGCGGACCCTCCGACGCGTGTGCAGCCGTGCCGGGCGGCGCGCCCGCCAGCCCTAAGAGGGCCCCCGCCGCAGCGCCGCCAAACTGTCTGCGCGTCCTGTTCAAACCGCTCCACCCAACCAAATCCATGACAAGAAATAATAGGCCTTGAACTTTCCGAATTGTCAAATTAATTTCCGTGTGGAATTCATTTACGGGAGAGCAAGAAGATGACGAGCCTCAAGGGCAAGCGCGCGGTGGTGACGGGTGCAGCAAATGGGCTCGGGAAGGCCTGCGCACTGGCCTTTCTCGCCGAGGGGGCTTCGGTCGTTGTCGCAGATTTCGACCGGGAAGCCGGCGAGAGACTCGCAGGGGAAGCGGGGCTTCCCGACCGCTTCGTCTTCGTCCCATGCGACGTGTCGGATGTCGCGCAGCTCGAGAGCGCGATCTTGACGTGCGTCGATCGCTGGGGCGGCATCGATATCCTCGTCAACAATGCCGGCATCGCGCCCAAGGCCAATATCGAGACGATCGACGAAGCGCTGTTCGACCGCGTGCATGCCATCAACCTTCGTGCCGCGGTCTTCGGCACCCAGATCGCGGCGCGCCATATGGCGAAAGAGGGGAAAGGCGCGATCATCAACATGTCGTCGGTAAATGCCGAGCTCAATATCCCCGATTTGCTCGCTTATAATGTCTCGAAGGGCGGGCTGAACCAGCTCACGCGCAACTCGGCGATCGCGCTTGCGCGCAAGGGCATTCGCGTCAACGGCATCGGACCAGGAACGATCCTCACGAAATTGACGCGCGATGCCGTATGGACCGACGAAGCGGCCCGCCGTTCGATCCTTTCGCGCACGCCGATGGGACGCGCGGGCGAACCAGAGGAAATTGCGGCCATCGCGCTGTTCCTCGCTTCGGACGCCTCCTCCTATGTGACGGGCCAGACGATTTATGCAGACGGCGGCCGCATGGGCCTGAACTATACCGTCGCGGCGGATTGAGATGCCGATTAAGCTAGCGGCCGACATTGGCGGCACCTTCACCGATGTTGTCCTCGAGGCCGGCGACCGGCGCTGGTCGGAAAAGGTTCCGACGACGCATGGCGCGCCCGAGGCGGCCGTGCTCGAAGGCGTCGCGCGCGTCCTTTCGCAAAGCGGCCACGCGCTGTCCGACGTGTCGCTCTTCATTCACGGGACGACGCTCGCGACAAATGCGCTGATCGAGCGCAAGGGCGCGCCGACGGCGCTTGTCACGACGCGCGGGTTTCGCGACGTCCTTGAAATCGGCAACGAGGGACGCTTCGATCAATATGATCTCAACGTCGTCAAACCGCGCCCGCTGATCGACCGGAACATGCGCTTCGAAGTCGGCGAACGGCTCCGTCACGACGGCACCATCGTCGAACAGCTTGATGTTAACGGCATGCGCCGCGTAGCGCGCGAGATCGGCAAATCGGGCGCGGCCGCGGTCGCGATTTCCTTTCTCCATGCCTATGCCAACGAAGCGCATGAGCGCCTGGCGGCCGAAATCCTTCTCGAGGAGATCGGGCCGCTGCCAGTGTCGCTTAGTCACGAAGTTTCGCCCGAGATACGCGAATATGACCGCACGTCGACGACCAGCGCTAACGCCTATCTCCAGCCGATCGTAAGCGGTTACCTCCTGCGGCTCGAAGCCCGGATGAAGGCCGATGGTCTCGCGGGACAGATGCTGATGATCCTGTCGAGCGGGAGCCTTGCCTCGGTGAGGACCGCATCGCGCTTCCCGATACGGCTCCTCGAATCGGGACCCGCCGGCGGCGCAATCTATGGATGCGACATCGCGCGTCAGATCGGCGAGCGCCAGGTCCTGTCCTTCGACGTCGGCGGGACGACCGCCAAATTCTGCATGATCGACGATGGCGAGGCGCATCACGCGCTGAGTTTCGAGGTCGGTCGGACCTATCGGTTCAAGAAGGGCAGCGGGCTCCCCATCCGCATTCCGGTCATCGATCTCGTCGAGATCGGTGCCGGCGGCGGATCAATTGCGCGGCTTGACTCGGTCGGCCGGATCGCGGTGGGGCCCGACAGCGCCGGATCGGAACCCGGCCCGGCCTGTTACGGACGCGGCGGCGCGGAGGCGACGGTGACCGACTGCGATCTCCTCGTCGGAAAACTAGTTCCCGAGGGGTTCGCCGGCGGGACGATGACTCTCGACCGCGAGGCGGCGACGCGGGCCGTCGCCGCGAGCATCGCGGGCCCCGCCGGTCTCTCCGAACCCAACGCAGCGCACGCGGTCCTTGAGATCATCTCCGAAACGATGGCGTCGGCGGCGCGCGTCCACGCGACCGAGTCGGGCACCGAAATCGAGAACCGGACACTGATCGCCTTCGGCGGCGGAGCGCCACTGCAAGCCGCGCGGTTCGCGCAAAAGCTCGGGATCGAACGCATCGTCGTGCCCGTCGGTGCGGGCGTCGGCTCGGCGATCGGCTTTCTTCGCGCGCCGGTCGCCTTCGAGGTGGTGCGGAGCGCAAGACTGACGCTGCCGGGGAGCCACACCGCCGCTGTTCTCGACCGGCTCGCCGCCATGGAACGCGAGGCCAGCGATATCGTGGGCGCGGTCGCGGGCGCATCGGCGCGGCTCGATACCCGGCGTTTCGCGCACGCGCGCTATATCGGACAGGGTCACGAGATCGAGGTTCCGCTGACTTTCGAAATCGAACCGTCGCGCTTCGCCGCCGATGTACGCACCGCGTTCGAACAGGCCTATAGCGCCATATATGGCCGGATTCTTGAAGGCGAAGCGATCGAGGTCATGACATGGACCGTGCGCTCGCTGCATGCGAACGAACAGGCGGTCACCGCTGGCGAGGTCCATGGCCGTCAGGATGCGGCTCCCAGCGGCGAGCGACACCTGTTCGACGGCGAGAGCGAGCAGCTTGTACGCTGCGCGGTGTTCGAACGTGACGCACTGCGGCCGGGCGATACGGCGCGCGGTCCGGCGGCCATTGTCGAACGCGAAACGACGACGATCGTGCCGCCGGGGATGCGCTTCGAGATCGACGGCCGCCATTTCATCCACATCATCCAGGACGCGCGGATATGAGCAGCACGCAAAAAAGCCGCATCGCCACCGATCTCATTTGGAACCGGCTGATCGCGATCCTCGAGGACCAGGCGCAGAACCTGATCCGCACGGCCTTTTCGACGACAACACGCGAGTCTGGCGATCTTTCGGCGGGATTCTTTGACCGCGAGGGCCGCATGATTGCGCAGGCGCTCACGGGAACCCCGGGGCATGTCAACTCGATGGCGCGCGCGGTTGTACATTTCCTCGATGCCTATCCGCTTGCCACGCTAGCACAGGGCGATGTGCTGCTTAGCAACGATCCGTGGCTCTGCTCGGGCCATCTTCATGACTTCACCCTGGTGACGCCGGTCTTCCACTGCGGTACGGCGATCGGGCTCGTCGCCAACACCATCCATGTCGTCGATATCGGGGGGTCGGGCTTTGGCGCGGGGGCCGGCGACGTGTTCGAGGAAGGATTATGCCTGCCGCCATTGAAGATCGCCCGCGCCGGCGAGATCGACGCCTCGGTGACGCAGATCATCGCGGCTAATGTCCGCGACGCGGCGCAGGTGCTCGGCGATCTTCATTCGTCGCTTCTCAGCAACGAGCGCGCGGGTGAACGGATCGGTGCGCTGCTCGACGAATTCGCGATACGCGACGTGCAGGAGGTCGCCGAGTCGATCATCGCGCGCACGCAGGCGACGGTCGAGGCCCGGATCGCGGCGCTGCCCGACGGAGTCTATGAAAATAGCCTCGAGCTCGATTCCGATAGCGGAATGGAACGGGTGCGGCTGAAGCTCAAGCTGATCGTCGACGGCAGCCGGATCATCCTCGATTTCGGCGGCACCTCGGCGATGCAGCCGCGCGGCGTCAATGTGGTGATGAACTACACGAGCGCTTATGCCGCCTTCGGGATCAACTGCCTGCTCAACGCCGACATCCCGTGCAATCATGGCAGCCTGCAGCCTATCGAAGTGCGCGCGCCCGCGGGCTCGATCCTCAACGCGACCCGGCCCGCCGCGGTCTCGGCGCGCCACATGATCGGGCATCTTCTTCCCGACCTCGTGTTCGGCGCCCTTTCGCAACTCCTCCCGGTGCCCGCGGAGGGCGCGGGGCTGATCTGGAACCCGAGCATCCGGGGCACCGACGCCACCGGCCGCCGGTTCACGATCGTGGCATTCCATGCCGGCGGCGCGGGCGCGCTGCCGCACCGCGACGGTTGGAGCGCAACGGCCTTCCCGTCTGGGGTCCGCGCCGCACCGGTCGAAGCGCTCGAAGCCGCCGTTCCCATCCTCGTGCGGCGGAAGGAGCTGCGCGCGGACTCGGGCGGCGCCGGGGAATTTCGCGGCGGCCTTGGCCAGGTGATGGAGATCGCCGGAGACGGCGACATGCCGCTGAACGTCAATGCGATGTTCGACCGGACCGACTCGCCGCCGCGCGGCCGCGGGGGCGGCGGCGACGGCGCCTGCGGTGTCGCGAGCCTCCGGTCGGGCGCGCCTTTCGCCTCGAAAGGCCCGCAGGTGATGGCTTCGGGAGACACACTAATTCTCCAGCTTCCCGGCGGCGCGGGCTGGGGCAACCCATCTACGCGGCAACGCGATGCGGTCGCCGAAGACGTGCGGCAAGGTTATGTGTCGCCAGCGGCGGCGGCGGCGCTCTATGGCTACTCCGATGACAGCTGAATGGCGGATCGATCTCTTTTCCGACACGAAGACCCGCCCCTGCGCGGCAATGCGCCGCGCAATGGCCGAGGCCGACTGCGGCGACGAGCAGCAGGATGAGGATCCAACCGTCGCCCTGCTCAATGCGCGCGTCGCCGCGCTGCTCGGCAAGCCCGCGGCGCTGTTCTTGCCCTCGGGGACGATGGCCAATCTGATTTCGGTGCTCGTCCACTGCAAGCGCGGCGACGAGATCATCGCCGACCGCTCGTCGCACCTGGTCAATCTCGAAACGGGCGGCGCCGCCGGTGTCGGCGGGGCCAGCATTTTCCCGATCGATGGAGAGGGCGGCATTTTCGATATCGACCAGTTCGAAGCAGCAATTCGCAGCCCGCGCCGCAACGCGCCGCGCCCGCGCCTCGCATGGGTCGAGCAGACAACCAACCTCGGCGGCGGCCTGGTGTGGCCGCTGGCGACACTCGAGACGCTGTCGTCGCGGTGCGAGCGCCATGGCCTGGCCGTGCACATTGACGGCGCGCGGCTGCTCAACGCCGCGGTCGCCGATGGCGTCGCCCCAGCGACATATGGCGCGCTTGCCGATTCCTTGTGGATCGACTTTACAAAGGGGCTGGGTTCGCCCTTCGGCGCGGTGCTCGCCGGATCGGAAACCTTCATCGAAGACGCGCGGCGCTACAAGCATATGCTCGGCGGCGCGATGCGGCAGGCCGGCATCATGGCCGCGGCTTGCCACGTCAGCCTTGACCTTGGAACCGCGCCGCTCGCACAGGATCATAAGAATGCCCGCCGCCTCGCGGACAGCCTGCGTGCGATCCCGGGGATCGCGATCCACCACAGGGTGGAGACCAATATTCTCGTCGTCGACGTGGCCGCCACCGGGCTCGACGCAGATGCGATCCAGTCAGGCCTGCGGCGCGCGGGCGCGCGCGGGGGTGTCTTCGGCCCCGCGACAATGCGGCTTATCACGCACCGCGATGTAAGCGAGACCGATGTCGACGATTTCGCGGCGCTGTTCGGCGAGATTGTGCGCGGCGGCGAAAGGAAAAGCGCATGAGCAAGCATGTCGATGTCGCAATCATCGGCGGTGGCGTGATGGGAAGCGCGGTCGCCTATTTTCTCGCGCGCAACAGCGATTTCACTGGGCGCATCGCGGTCGTTGAACGGGACCGAAGCTACACCTATGCGGCGTCATCGCGCTCGACGAGCGGTTTTCGCCAGCAATTTTCTAGCCCGGTCAACATCGCGCTGTCACGCTTCTCGATCGCCTTTCTCAAGGATGCCGACCGGCAGCTTGCCCTCGGTGATGAGCGCCCAGGCATCACGCTTGTCGAAAATGGCTATCTCTATCTCGGCAACGACGAGCATGTCGCTGCGTTCGAGGAGAATTGCGTGCTCCAGCGCGGCCTCGGCGCGAACACCATCCTGCTCTCGCCCGAGGAGCTTGCGCGCCGCTTCCCTTGGCTCAATGTCGCAGACATCAGCATCGGCTCGCTCGGCGAGGGCGGCGAAGGATGGTTCGACGGCTATTTGCTGATGGGCGCGTTGCAGCGCTGCGCGATTTCCGAGGGCGCCGCTTTCCTCCATCTTGGTGCCGACAGCGTCGCGCGCGATCCGGCGACCGGGCGCTTCTCGCTCGGCCTGTCCGACGGCTCGATGCTCACCGCCGACCATGTCGTCAATACCGCGGGCACCGGTTCGCCCGCGATCGCCGCGATGCTCGGCCTTTCCTTGCCGATTGTCCCGGTCAAGCAGAATGTCTACACGTTCGAATGCGCTTTCCGCGACGAGGCCATGCCCTATATTTTCACGCCCGACGGGCTTTTCTGCCGGCCCGAGGGGCCAACTTATCTTGCGGGAACGGGTATCCGTCCCGAGGACCGCGAAGTCGCGCTCGACGATTTCGAACCCGACTATGAACGCTTCGACAGCGAGGTATGGCCGCTGCTCGCGCACCGCGTGAGCGCTTTCGAGGCACTGCGGTTCCGCGGTGCGTGGGCAGGCCATTACGACATGTCCGAGTTCGATCATAATCCGTTCGTCGGCTCCGTCGCTTCGGTCCCTGGCCTCTATCTGGCCTCCGGATTCAGCGGTCACGGGATCATGCAGGCGCCCGGCATCGGATGCGCCATCGCCGAGCTTATCACCTATGGCGAATATCGCTCGATCGACCTGTCCGACCTCTCGTTCGCGCGCGTCGCGCGCGGCGAACGCATGCGCGAAGCGATCCAATATTAGTGGCAACACGGGGGCGGTCAGCCGACCTGTTCGAGCGCCGACTTTATCCCGCGAGCTATCTCACCGATCTGCTCCTCCGAGACGATGAGGGGGGGTGACAATGCGATGATGTCGCCCGTCACTCGGATGAGCAGCCCGGCATCGAAGCAATGGCGAAAGACGTCTGCGCCACGCGCGCCGGGCACGCCAGCGCGCGGCGCGAGTTCGATCGCGGCCATCATCCCCAGGTTGCGGACGTCGACGACATGCGGCGCGTCCGCGAGCCCGTGCACGGCGCCCTCGAAGATGGGAGACAGGCGCGCCGCCCGCTCGAACAGCCGTTCGTCGCGGTAGAGGTCGAGCGTCGCGATCGCGGCCGCCATGGCAAGCGGGTGTCCCGAATAGGTGTAACCATGGGCAAATTCGATCCCGCCCGGAGCATCGTCGGCGACGATGGCATCATGGATGCGCCGTTCGACCGCGACGGCGCCCATCGGCACCGAGCCGTTGTTGATCCCCTTCGCCATCGTAAGAATATCAGGAACGACGCCGAAATAGTCGGCGGCGGTGGCACGGCCGAGCCGACCGAACGCGGTGATCACTTCGTCGAAGATTAGGAGAATTCCGTGCGCGCGGGTGATCTCGCGCAGCCGCTCGAGATAGCCGTGCGGCGGCACGAGCACGCCGGTCGACCCGGCGACGGGCTCGACGATAACCGCCGCGATCTGATCGAAGCCGTGAAGCGCGATCTTGGCCTCGAGCTCCGCCGCGGGATCGGCGTTGCCCTGCGGCTGTCCGCGTTGAAAGCGCGGCCCCTGCCCATGGGTGTCCGCAAGATGATCGACGCCGCCGAGGTGGCTCCCAAAATGCCGGCGGTTGCCGCCGATCCCGCCAACCGACATGCCGCCGAAATTGGTTCCGTGATAACCGCGCGCGCGCCCGATCATCCGGGTGCGCTGGCCTTCGCCGCGCGCGCGGTGAAAGGCCAGCGCGATCTTCAGCGCGGTGTCGGCCGATTCCGAACCCGAGTCGGTAAGGAAGATACGGTCGAGGCCCGCCGGCATCAGTTCGGCGACGCGACGCGCCGCCTCGAAAGCGAGCGGATGGCCAAGCTGAAAAGAGGGTCCATAGTCAAGGATGCCGGCCTGCCGGGCGATGGCATCGACGATAGGACGCCGCGCATGGCCGGCATTGACGCACCATAATCCCGCCGTCGCGTCGAGGATCGGGTCCCCCGCCGGCGTCGAATAATGCATGTCTTCGGCTGCCGCGAGCAGGCGGGGATGCGACTTGAAATAGCGGTTGTCGGTGAACGGCATCCAATAATGTGACAGGTCGATTGCGCTGGTCATTTCATATCCTGATAAAAGCTGGGGGTGGTTCAGCGCGGCGCGCTGGAAAGATAGGCCGCTTCGGGGAGCCAATAGTCGCCCGCGATCCAGAGCCGGTTCGGCGTCCATTCGGCGGTTCGCTCGAGACGCACCGTCTCCCCCGGATGATGGAAGCTGCTTGCTTCTACGATCGTGCCCTCGTCGGGTCCCGTGAGGCGCACGCGCGGGCAATAGTCGAAGGGCTGGAGCGCGTCGGGCGAGGCCAGCAAGATGTCATCGCCAAGGCGCACAAGGTCGACTGCGCCCCACATGTTCCACCAGCGTCCTTCCCAACCCGCGGCAGGGCGCCCGGCGCCTGCCTTGGCGAAGGCGGCGACGATCGAGATAGCGCCATCGACCCACGCATGCGCCTTGCCGTCGGCGGCGTTTGTGCAGATGCTGATCGCGAGATCGCGCTCAGGCAGGATCGCGGTTTTCGATATGAAGCCCGGAAAACCGCCGCCGTGGCCGAACCAGGCTTCTTCAGCAACGGTTCCCATCATCAATCCAAGCCCATAGTGCTGCCCGGCATCGGAATAGTCATCGGCGCGGCGCGGCCGCACCATCTCGCGCCGACTTTCGAGCTCGAGGAAAGAGGCCGCGGCGCCGGGTGCCAGCTGGCTGAAAAATCGGGTGAGATCGCGCGGCGAACTAACGAAGCCGGCTGATGCGGCCAGCGGCCCCACCGCGACTGCGGCATCGAGCACCGACCTTTTGCCCGCCGGTAGCTTCGCGCTGTGCCCGCTCGCGAGGCGCGCACCGGCTTCGGCGTCTAGGTCGGCCGAGCTGTCTGCGAGGCCTGCGGATGCGACGATCTCGCGGTTCATCCAAGCGATATAGGGTCCGCCGGTTACCGCCTCGATCAGGCGGCCGACCAAAGCATAACCCAAATTGCTGTATTTGAGCCCTGTGTTCGGCGGCTGGACCGGGCCCTTTGCGATATCCGCCGCGACTTCGCCGGTGGCGGCGAAAGGCCGCCGAAGCGACCAGTAGCTGCTTTCATAGGTGTCCCGCGGGAGGCCGGTGCCGTGCGAGAGGAGTTGCTCCACCGTGACGCAGGCGACGGCGGGTGGCAGGTCGGGGATATGGTGTCCGAGCCGGTCATCAAGGCCAAGCTTGCCGCGTTCGCGCAGCAACATCACCGCGGCGGCGGAAAAGGCCTTCGAATGCGACGCGACGCGGAACAGATGGTCGGGCCGCAAAAGTTCGCCGGTGTCTGATCGCACGACCCCGTCGCAATCGTCGAGCAGCAGGTCGCCGCAATGCCGGATGGCAACGGCATAGCCCGGGATGTCGCAGAGGCGCCGCTGATGGCGAAGCCAGTCGCCGACATAGGCCGCGGCGGCCGCGAGCGCGGCGCGATCGCCGGTCACGGCCGCACCAGCAGCGCGTGACGCTCAAGCAAGGCCTGCACCGTGTCAATCGGCAGCGACGGCACGTGGAAGCGATTCGCGCCTTCGGCCGCTTCGCCTGCGACGAGCGCGTTGACGATCGCTTCCTCGGTGGCATCGACCACTGCCTCGAACAGCGGGGTCAGCGCGAGGTTGGGATGCATTTCGACCGAATAGCTGCGCGCCCGCTCGCCGCGCGCCTCGCCGGCGCCGCCATTGGCAGTCGACAGCGCGAGGAAGATGTCGCCCGACGACGCCGCTCCGACGCCGCCGAGCCGACCGATCGCCAAGGCGGGCCGCTTGGCAAGGCGCTTGAGCTGGTGCGGAAGAAGCGGCGCGTCCGTCGCGACGATGACGATGATCGATCCCTCGCCCGCCTTGGGCGCCCCTTCGGCGTCGCCGCCGAGCCAATGCGCATATTTCTCCTGAAACTCAGGCGAAAGAAGGTCGCGGTCCATGAAGCGCGGCATATCGGAGAGAAGCCGTTCGCCGACCTTCAACCCGCCGAGCCTGAGCTGGCGCCTTTCGCCATAGTTGGACTGGACGATCACCCCGACCGTATAACCGCCGTCGCTCTCGCCCAGCCGGCGCGAGGCGGTTCCGGTGCCGCCCTTATATTCATAAGTGATCATCCCCGCGCCGCCGCCGACATTGCCTTCGGCGACCGGCCCGCTTGTTGCCTGGTCGAGCGCCGCGAAAACATGTTCGCGGCGGATGTGACCGCCATCTATATCGTTGAAGAAACCGTCGTAGGTTTCCGCGACGATCGGGGTGGCGAAGAGGAAGTCGATGCCGCGCTCGCGCATCCACTGGATCGAGGCATCGCGCACGATGCCGACCTCATGCGTGTTGGTGAGGAGGATTGGGCCCTCATACAGGCCGCGCTCGTTGAGCCACACGGTGCCGGTCATTTCGCCCGCCGCGTTCAACGTCTCCCAAGCGGCGAAACAGGGCCTGGCGTCGTCCTTGCCGCGCGGAAGGATCGCGGTGACGCCGGTCCGAACGGGACCCTCGCCAACGCTAAGCCTCCCCTCGCCTTCCCATAGGGTCGTGAAGCCGACTTCGACGCCGGCGACATCGGTGATCGCATTATGGGGACCCGGCACACCGGAGAACGGAATGCCGACGTCGCGCGCGCGCAAATGCATAATCGAACTACCTCTTCCGATCGGAATTGAAGACGAACAGTTCGGCAGAGCCTATGGGTGCCGTCGCCAAATCTCAAGAATTATTTCTTATATGAAAGAAATATCCTTTTTGGAAATGTCGCTGCAAGGGGTTGCCGCTTTCGTCGAAGGCAATAAAGAAGGCCTATGACCCAGAAGCCGCCAAGCCTTGGAGACGCGATCCGCTCGATCCGGCAGGATCGCAAGATGAGTCTCGCCGACGCGAGCAAGATAACCGGCATGTCGGTCGCTACGCTGTCGAAGATCGAGAATGGCAAAAGGTCGCTCGCCTATGACAAGCTTGTCGGCATCGCCGACGCGCTCGACGTCGACATCTCGCGGCTCTTTTCCGACGCCGAGCCGCGCAAGGATGCCGCCCAGATTCCCGGACGCCGGAGCGTTCAGCGACTTGGCGAAGGCAACCTCGTCAAGACCGGCACCTATACCTACACCTTTCTCGCGCAGGACTTGTCGCGCAAGCGCCTGACCCCGATCGTGATGGAATTGCACGCGCGCACGCTGGAGGAATTCGGCGAACTTCTTCATCATGACGGCGAGGAGCATGTCATGGTTCTCGAGGGCGAGGTGATCGTTGCCAGCGAAATCTACGCGCCGCTGCATCTTCACGTCGGCGATTCGCTCTACCTCGATAGCCGAGCGGGGCATGCCTATCTCAAGGGCAGCGACGCGCCGGCGCGGATCCTATGCACCGGTTCGGCCGAGCCGCCGAAGAAACTCGTCGCCGACGAGACCGCCTGAGAGCGCGCGACGTCAGCCGCCCGCCTTGAGGCGGCCGCCGTCGAGCATTATCCACGCCGCGTCGCGCAGTTGCGGCCAATCGCGGGCGTCGACGAGCGCGATTGGAATGCTGACACCGTAGAGTAGTTCGGCGACGATGCTGCCGATCGTCAGGATCGGATCGGGGCGCATCAGGATGATCGCCGCCGGCGCGGTGCCGCACCGCGCTGCCTCCACGAGAATGCTTGCCGACGAAGACGATCCCCTTGCCTCCTCCATCGCAAGCAGCCGCCCCTTTACGCAGCGGCCGACGTCGGGATGCGTCGTCTCCGTAATACGGCCATCTTCGGGATCGAGCCCGCCCCAAAGGCTGAGCGGCCGCGAAAGCAGCAGCAGTTCGCCTTCGGCGCGACCCGCCACGAGGGGTCGAACGATCATGGGGTCACCGCGCCATGCTCGGCGCATCGGACGCAGCGGTCCATCGACATCAGGCCGACGCGGCGCTGCAGATGTGTCGGACCATAATGCGCATACTTGCCGGAGTTCGTCACGATCGCACCGCTTTGCGCAACGACCGGAGCGAGATAGGTGCAGGTGTCGACGATTAGCTGAACGCCGAACCCGGAGAGCGCACCCCACATCGGAGAATTCTCGATCTGTTCGGCGATCTCGCGGGACGTCGAAACGAACACGCCGCACTCAGGATGCGCGCGGCGGCCGTCAACGAGCGCGGCCAGCGAAACGAACTCGGCGAACGAAAAATGCGGGGTCCCGAGGCACATGGCCGCGACGCGTTCGCCGCGTTCCAGCGGGCACAGGATTGCGATCGCTGCGTCGAGGCGCTCCGCGCCGATCGGCTCGTGGGGAAGATCAGCGATGACCCCGCCCCACAGCCTCGCTTCGGGAGTGAGGCCTTCGGCATGGAACATGGCGACGGCGCCCGAGGAGGCGGCCGCCGCGCCCATCCCCTTGAGCTCGTCTTCGGTGGCATCGCTCGGCAGCCCGCGGATGTAAGCGATGCGCCCCTTGCAAGCCTCGCCGAGCGCATAGCCCGCCGCGGCGAAATAAAGATCGCGCGCCTGCCGCGGCGGCGCGATGTCGATAAGGAGCGCCGGCTGGCGATTGGCGTCGAGGTGAAGCCCCGCGCACGGGACACGGCCGGTTAGCGCGGCGCACAGGTCGATGAAATCGCCATAGCGGTCGGTGCGCGCGCCGAGCACCGAATTGACGAAGACGATGGCATTCGATTCGGCCCAGGCGACATGTTCGCCAAGCCGCGGCCGAAAAATGCGCTGATAGGGCGCGCAGGTGAGCGTCGCGACGCATCCGAGCTGCTCGTGCAGCGCAGTCGTTTCCTCCTGCGCCGGGATGAATTCGGGCGGACCGCAGTGGAGCGATGGGTGTGTCGTGTCGACCGCCGCGACGTTGAGCGTCGTGGGGACGCGGACTCGGCCACCAAGGTCGACGAACAGGCGGACGAAATCGATCGTCGAGGGCCCGTGATAGAGGCAGCCGTCGATATGCGCCGACTCGATCGCGATGAATTCCTCGGCGCCCATTACCGCGCCATAGGTCTGCAATATCTCCATCGCCTTCTGTGCCGCGGGGCCATGCAACCCGCCGAGTAGCTCGCGGTCGATCGGCGCCAGTCTCATGGCTGCAACTTCGCGGTCAGAAGCTGCGCCGCCGCGAGATCCTCGACCGGCAGGCCGGTCGACTTGAACAGGGTGATCTCGCGCACGTCGGTGCGTAGGCTTTGCCGCGCGCGCGCGATATCGGCCAGGTCGCCCCTGATATCGGCAGCCGAAAAAACACCGGCGGCAATCGCCTGGATCAGGTCGCCCGCCTCGTGAAGCGCAGCCTCGCGATCGTCGACATAGACCGAGGCGCGCGCAAAGCATTGCGGATCGGCCTCGGCCATGTCGGGCTTGAACGCGCCGACGAGGTCGAGATGTGTGCCCTCGCCAAGAAGTTCCCCTCGCACCAGCGGCGCAGGCGAAAGCGTCGCGCAGCTGATAATGTCGGCCGCGCCGACCTCGTCATCGAGATCGCGCGCGACGCGCGCCGGAAACCCCGCCTCTATCAGCCCGCGGACCGCCGTGGCTGCGCCGCTCTCGCTGCGCCCCCAGACGGCGACGTCGCCGATGTCGCGATAGGTGCAATGCGCCTCGACCAGGTGCGGAACCAGCACCCCGTTCCCGACGACTAGGAGCCGCGAGGCATCGTCCCGGGCGAGGCGCGACATCGCGAGCGCTGAGGCGGCGGCGGTGCGTCGCGGCGTCAGCGCCGCGCCGTCGAGGACCGCCTCGATCTTGCCGGCGCGCCAGTCGAAAAGGAGATAGGTTGAGGCGATCGAGGGGCGGGCACGCGGCTGGACGAGTACGATCTTGACTCCCCCGGCGCCGCCTGCCTGCCAAGCCGGCATCATCAGCAGGCTCGCGCCGTCGGGCAATTCGATGCTCGTGCGAAGCGGCGCATCGAGCGGAGTCGCGAGTGCCAGCTCGATCGCGTCGACCAGCTCGCCGATCGGCAGCATATCCGCTGCTCCTGCAACATCTGTTGGCTGTCGACCAACGATATCTGCCAATTCGATTGACACAATCCCTCCTCTCAGCGTTCTAATCCGACCAATCCGATATCAGATTTTGACGTTATGGAAACTTTTTTCTTGTCGTCATATTGTTGTCGGGATCGAACGGCGCTAAAACGCTGGCCCTGGAGACTGAGCATGACCGAATCTGGATCGAAAAATCCCGCGCTGCGCCTTGTCGGCAACGAGGCCCCCGATGAGCTGCCGCGAAAAGTGGGCGCGCGCATACGCGAGCTTCGCAAGCGCAAAGGCTGGAGCCTCGACCGCCTAGGGGCCGAAAGCGGCATCCCCCAGTCGACGCTCTCGAAGTTCGAGACTGACAATCTCTCGATGCCCGTCGATCGCCTGTTCGCGCTTGCGAGCGCTCTCGACGTCAGCGTGACCGAATTGTTCGATCCCGATGCCCAGTCGCAAAAACAGTTCGCGCAAGGCCGGCGGGCGATCACGCGCGCGGGAACCGGCCATCGCTCCGAGAATCGGACCTATCGCTACCAATGGCTGTTCCATGAGTTGCAGCAGAAACATATGTTCCCGGTCATCCAGACGATCATTCCCCGGACGATGGAGGAATTCGGCGAGCTTCTCCGCCACGACGGCGAAGAAATGGCGATCGTTCTCAAAGGGCGTGTGAAGGTGATGACCGATATCTACGAGCCTGAGATCCTCGAAGAGATGGATTCTATCTATCTCGACAGCCGGATGCATCATGCCTTTCTCAACGCCGGCGAGGGTGAAGCCGTCGTTCTCAATGTAAGCATGTCGGTCGTGGGAGGAACGGGTAGTGGCGACTGACGCCGCCACACTATTTTCCGCGGCGCAGCGGCGGATCGAGGACTGGCACCGCCGCATCCTCGCGCCGGGAAGCGGCCGCGTGGTGCGCATATCGAAACCGGTACGCGATCCGGAGTCGGGAATGATCGTTCTGAGCGGGCAGAGCGTTCCCGCCCTCGACGCCGCGCCGCAGTCGGCGCTGTACCGGCTGGACAGCGCCAACGGCACGCTCGAACGTCTTGCTCCGCGGCCCGGCGACCAGCTCGACCCGCTCTTCAACCCGGCGGGCGGGCGCCTGCTCTACCGCGAGGCAAACCCCGAGACGGGGCGTTACGAAGCCTGCCTTCTCGACACCGACGGCGGCACGCCGACGAGCCTCGGCACCTGGTCGGGATCGGTCGAACAGGCCGCTTGGGCAGACGATGACACCGTTGCGCTGCTGATCGCGGATCCGGGGGTTTCGATGGCAAGTATCCAGGGCGCGACCCGCACTGAGGGTGCGGCCACAGATCGGCCCGGCTGGTTTCCCTCGATCGATGACGGCTTGTCGCTGCCCCGGCGCCGCGCCGCGATGTTCGATCTCGCCCGCGGTGGCGCAAATTGGCTCGGGAACTGCAATATATGGGAAATTTGTCCGGCGCCCGGCGGCACGTTGATTGCGCTCGCATCGGACGATCCGCGCGAAGATGCCTGGTACCGCGCCGACCTCCGGCAGCTTGATGCGGGTGGCGGCGAAAAGATCGTCTACCGGCCCCAAGCCCAGGTCTCGGCGATTTCAGTGTCGCCCGATGGCCGTTTCGTCGCCTTCGCCGAAGGGCTCGCGAGCGACCGCGGCAGCCTGGCTGGCGACCTCATGCTTCTCGACCTCGAAAGCCGGGAGACGGTGCGGCTAGACACGCAGGCCACCGACATCAGCTGGACCGGCTGGAACGGCGATACGCTCGTCGCGGCGGGTATTTGCGGTAACGACATGGTCATTCTCGCAGGTGAGAAGGCCGGCGAGATGCGCATTCTGCACAGAGTGCCGAATTGCAACGGCGGGCCGAAATATCCCGAGCTCGCGCTGATCCCGTTTGCGGGCCGGCTCGATGCCCTCTGCGTGCTCGTCGAGCCGGCCCGCTCCGAGCGTCTCGCCCGAATGTCGGACGGCCCGCCCGATATCCTATGGGACAGCGCGACGTCGGAGCTCCGCGAGGCCGCGGCGCGTTACGGCGCCGAACGGTTCAGGCCGGTCGCTTGGACCGCGAGCGATGGCCTCGATATCGACGGGTGGCTTCATCTGCCCGAGGGCGACGGCCCCTTCCCGCTCGCCATGCTTATCCATGGCGGGCCGACAATGCGCTGGGTGCCCAAGTCCCTCAGCGAGTGCGCGCTCCAGGCAGCGCTCGCCGATGCGGGGTTTGCGCAGTTCATGCCCAATCCGCGCGGCAGCACCGGGCGAGGCCAGGCTTATGCGCGCGCGATCTTGCACGACATGGGCGGCCGCGACATGCACGACCTGCTCGAGGGGGTCGATCATCTTGTCGCCACCGGCATCGCCGATCCGCTGCGCCTTTATGTCAGCGGCATCAGCCACGGCGGATTCATGACCAGCTGGATCGTTACACAAGACGCCCGCTTTCGCGCCGGCGCCGCCGTCTCTCCGATCACCGACTGGACGAGCCAGCGGCTGACGAGTGACATCCCAAGCTTCAACGACAGCTATATCGGTCCCGCGCCCGGCGGCCTTCCAAGCGCGATCCTCCACGCCGACAAGGTGACGGCGAAGATGTTAATGATCGCCGGCGCTAAAGACCGGTGCACGCCGCCCGCCCAGGCCGAGGAGTTCCACACCGCCGTCCGCCTCGAGGGCGGCGCATCGACGCTTATTATCTATCCCGGCGAAGGCCATGGCATCCGCTCGCTACCGGCGGCTGCGATCGACCATCTCGCGCGCATCGTCACCCATTTTTCGTATGATGCCGCCGAAGTCGCAGCGGGGGCGGCCGGCGCCGAGCCGGTGCCCGCATGACGCACGCCTCGCGCGATCTGGACACGCTGCTCACCGCGCTGCGGACCTGGATGGCCGATCGGCCGGTCGATGCCCTCGTGATTCCCAAGGCCGACGCGCATCATGTCGAATGGCTCCGGCCGCACAAGAATCTCGTCGCGCGCCTGACAGGCTTCGACGGTTCCTATGGCCGCATCGTGATATGGCGCGATCGCCAGGTGCTGATCACCTCGGGCATCTATGTCGAGGCGGCGACCGAAGCGCTCGCGCCGCTCGGCTTTGAGATCGTGGACGACGACCGGACCAACTGGCTCGAATGGCTTGTCGCGCAATTAACCAAGGGTGCGCGCGTCGGCATAGATCCCTGGCTTCACACCATGTCCGAATATGTCGCCGCGCGCGTGATCGTCGGCGCAGCCGGGGCCGAGCTAGTCGAGATCGACGAGAACCCGGTCGATCGCATCGCGCCACTGCCGACGCAGATCCCGCCGCAGTATGTGCTACACCCCGAGCGGTTCGCGGGGATCGATGCCGCGACGAAGCGGCGCCGCGTCGCGGAGATCGTCGCGGCCCGGGGCAGCGACGCATGCTTGCTGAGTGCGCCCGACTCGATCTGCTGGCTCCTCAATATCCGCGGCAATGAGACCTTCGATGCGCCGCTCGCCTTCGCAATGGCGCTCGTCAAAGCCGACGCGGCAGTAACGCTGTTCCTCGGGCCCGAGGGCGTCACGCCCGAACTCGCGGCGCATCTCGGCGCGGACGTCAATCTGTGCAACTACAAGGCAATTCATCATTATGGCGATGCGCTTCCCAAGGACGCGGTCGTCGAGATGGACGCGGCGCGCACCTCCGAAGCGGTAGCGGCTGTCGCGCGGGACCGGGGATGCACGGTCATTGATCGTCCCGATCCATGTCAGGACCTCAAGGCCGTCAAGAATCCGGTCGAGGTTGCAGGGGCGCGCGCCGCGCATCTTCGCGATGGCGTGGCGCAGGTCAGATTCTGGCGCTGGCTCGATGCGCGGCTTTGCGAGGCAGCGATGCCAACCGAAGCCGAGGCCGAGCGGCGGATCGACGCGCTCCGCGCCGAGCAGGCGCATTTCCACTCGGTTAGCTTTCGCACGATCGCGGGCACCGGCCCGAGCGGAGCGATACCGCATTATCATTCGGACCTGTCGCGCGACATCAGCTTCGTGCGCGACTCCTTCTTTCTGCTCGACAGTGGCGGCCAATTTCTCGACGGCACCACAGATGTGACGCGCACTTGGGCTGTCGGCCTCCCGCCCGCTGAGGCATGCTTCCACTATACGCTTGTGCTCAAGGGCATGATCGATGCGCATGTCCTGCGCTTTCCGGAGGGCAGTCGCGGCTATATGATCGATGCCGCGGCGCGCCGGCCGCTATGGACTGTCGGCCTCGATTATCCGCACGGCACGGGTCATGGCGTCGGGTCCTTCCTCGGCGTCCATGAATATCCAATCCGCCTGCGTACCAAGCCCGACCCCGAGCCGCTGGTCGCCGGCATGATCACATCTATCGAGCCGGGCTATTATGCCGCGGGCCGATACGGGATCCGGCTCGAGAATCTTGTCTGCGTCGTGCCGGATGATGAGAAGCCGGGGCTGCTCGGCTTCGAGACGCTGACGCTCTGCCCCTTCGATCTTCGCCCGCTGCTTCGCGCCGAGCTCGAGACTTCGCATATAGCCTGGCTTGACGCTTATCATGCCATGGTACGCGAGCGCCTCCTGCCGCATCTCGACGACAGTGCTGATCGCGACTGGCTGATCGCGCGCACCCAGCCGGTGGACCAGCAAATGCCCGCCGTGGCCTGATCTCAGGCGTCGAACGCGGCCTGGATGCGCTCGCGTTCGGTTTCGCCGTCGGCGAGCAAGCACTGGAGAAGCAAGCGGGCCTTGCACGGCGAGAGGTCGTTCGCGGCGACAAAGCCCATAAGATCGTCGTCGATTTCGCCGCCACACGGAACGCGCCCGCCGTCGACGCGGCTGGAACGAACAACGATCCCGCCGCGGGCCACGAACGCAGCGAGTTCGTGCGCGATCGGCGCCGGTACATTGCCGTCGCCAAGTCCCGCGACCACCACGCCCCCCGGCATGACCGCGAGCGTCGCCCGGCAGAGGTGCGGATTCATATCCGCATGGCAGGCGAGCAAGCCGACCTCGGGCAGAAGCGCGGGCTCGACCTGCCCGAAGCGATGCGGAAACGGAGCCGCGGCGCTGCCATATTCGACGTAGCCCGCGGTGACAAAGCCAACCGGCCCCTCGCCGCTTGACGCGAACGCGCGGGCGCCATGAGTCGCGCGTTTGAAGACGCGACGCGCCGCATGGATCTCATCATCCATCACCACGAGGGCGCCCTGTGCTGCAGTGCGCACATGGGCGGCGACCGACAGGGCGGCGGCAAAATTGGCGGGGCCGTCGCTCGACGGGTTGTCGGCGGCGAGCATCGCACCCGTCAGGACGAGGGCAATCGGGGGATCAACGAGCAGTTCCAACAGGAAGGCGGTTTCTTCAAGAGTATCGGTCCCGTGCGTCACCACCACACCGCGCCACCGATCCTCCTCGGCCGCGCGGCGGATGCGGGCAACGAGGTCATGCCAGACGATACGCCCCATATCCTGCGAACCGACGCTCGCGATGGCCTCGACCTCGGCGCGCTGGCCCGCTCGCTCGGCCATGGCGACGAGCGGCTCTGCCGACGCGGAAAGGTCAGGATATCTCTTGCGGCCCTCACCGTCATAGTGGCTGACAATCGTCCCGCCGGTGGTGAGAACGAGGATGGCTTCGCGGTCAGCCATTGGCGAGGATGCGCGCAAAGTCGGCGCCATCGACATTCGCACCCGACATGACGATAACAGTCGCCCCGGCGGCCGCCGGGGCCTTGCCGGCGAGGAGCGCCGCGAGCGCGACGGCGCCGCCGGGTTCGACAACGAGTTTAAGCGAGAGGAAAGCAAAGCGCATCGCCTCGGCGACCTCGGCGTCGCTTACCGAAAGCCCGGCCGTGAGAAGAGCCTTATTAATCGGGAACGTCAGCGCGCCCGGCGAGGGAGCGAGCAGCGCGTCGCAGATCGACGTCGCCCCGGGCGCCACGGTTTCGCGCCGGCCGCTGACGAGCGAGCGCGCGGTGTCGTCGAACGCCTCGGGCTCGACCGAATAGATCGGAACCTCGGGATGGGTTTCGCGGACGGCGGTCGCGATCCCCGCGACAAGCCCTCCGCCGCCGCAGCAGACGAGCAGCCGGCCGATGTCGGCGCCCGCTGCGGCGGCTTGCTCGACGATTTCAAGACCCGCTGTCCCCTGCCCCGCGATGATGAAGGGGTCGTCGAACGAGGGAACGAGCGTCGCGCCGCGCGCGCGGGCCAGATCCGTCGCAATTTCTTCGCGCGACTGGGTGTAGCGGTCGTACGCAATGATCTCGGCACCGAGCGCGCGTGTATTCGCTATCTTTACCGCAGGCGCATCGGCGGGCATCACGATGGCCGCCTTTATGTCCAGCATCTTCGCCGCCGCCGCCACGCCCTGCGCATGATTGCCCGACGACCAGGCGACGACTCCCGCCTTCCGTTCCTCTGGGGTCAGCCGCGCGAGGCGGTTGTAGGCGCCGCGAAACTTGAAGGACCCCGTATGCTGAAGCCCCTCGAATTTGACCAGGACCCGGCTCCCAACCCGCTCGCTCAGCGGCAGAAATTCGAGCAGTGGCGTGCGGACCGCAACGCCGTCGATGACGTCGGCGGCGCTTTGGACATCGGCAAAGGTGATGGCGAGAGGGTCAGAACGCATAAATTCTCTTTCGTCAAAAAATATTCTGTGTAGAAATGTTCTAGACCATGTGGCAATTCGCTGTCCATATGAGTTTGATAGCAAGGAGGATGAATTGCCCGCCATTTCTGTCCGAGCCGATGACCTTCCTGCGCCGAAGGGCCATTATTCCCATGCGATGGTCGGCGGCGGCCTCGTTTTTGTTTCGGGACAGCTACCCAACCCGGCCGATGGCTCCGAGCCGCCGGCGGACTTCGCAGCGCAGGCCGAAGTCGCGGTCGGCAACATGCTTGTAATCCTGAAAGCTGCCGGCCTCACTGCGGCCGACCTTGTAAAGGTCACCGCCTATATCGTCGGCGTCGAGAATTGGGCCGCGTTCAACAGCGTTTATGCGCGGCTTCTGGGCGACGCCCGCCCCGCCCGCGCGGTGGTCCCGGTTCCCGAACTTCATTATGGCTTTCTAGTCGAGATAGATGCGATCGCGACCGCGAGAGACCGAACGCAGTGACCGCCATATCCGGTACCGGTGGTATCGCCGCCAACGACGCGGTCCCCGCGCGCACGGCATCCGCGCGCATGATGGCCTATTTCGGATACGGCGCGGGATCATTCGGCGCTTGCGCCGCGCTCTTTCCCACCGGCTCGCTCATTCTCTATTTCCTCACCGATACAATCGGACTCAGTGTTGCGCTCGCGACAATCGCCATCTCGGTGCCGAAAATCTGGGACATCTTATTCGACCCGGCGATCGGCGCGATCGCCGATCGGCAGAGCCGCGAAAAGGGCAATCGCTTCGGCGTGTTCGTGCTGGCTGCGTTCGGGCTGCCAGCGATGGCGGCCTCTTCGTTCGTTGTCGCTTGGTCACCCTCGGTCGTCACGACGATCTGCGTGACGCTCCTCCTGATCGGCGTGTCGACGACCTACACCATCTACTGGGTAACTCACCTCGCGGCGGCGAACGATCTTGAACAGGCGGGGCTCGGCAATCGCAACCGGCTGCTCGTCGCTCGGATGATCGGCCAGTCGGGCGGGGGCCTTCTCGCGGGTGCGCTCGCACCGCTCCTCCTCAGCATGACAACGGGCTTTGGCCGCTATGCGATCATGGCAGGAACGCTCGCTATCATCGGTGTCGTAGCCATGCTTGTGTGCGCGCTTCTCCTCAAATATACGCGAACTCCGCCCGAAGAGAGTGCAACGGAAAAACTGAACTTTTTCGTGGCGTGCCGCGCCGCAATGGTGCGGCCGCGGGCGCTCGGCCTGATCCTCAGCAATTTCATGGTCATGATGGCGTGCACCTTCATGGGGTCAGTGCTGCCGTTCGTGAACAAATATGTGCTGGGACTGGGCGATGCCTATATGTCTTACCTGTTCACCGCGCTGATGGGCGCGCAGGTCGCCGGTGCGGCGACTGGGGCATGGGTTGCCGAGCGCTTCGGCCTGAGCCGGGGCTTCATGCTATCGTCCATTGGAATGCTCCTTGCGGGCCTAGCGATGTATCCAGCTGCAAGCAGCCTCATTGCGCTCGCGATCGCGCTAATAGGCTGGGGCGGGGCGACCGGCGCCTACACGGTGCTCCTCCATTCCTCGATGCTCGAGGCGAGCAAGGGTCGTATCGCAGGGGTGGTCGGGTCGACAGGCCTGCTGCTTGGCCTCCTGTTCGCGACGGGCAAGATTGGCGACACCGCCGGCAGCCTGATCACGGCCTGGTCGCTGTCGGCGGCGGGCGGCGTGAAGAGCTTTTCTGGATCAGTGAGCGCCGTGCATACATTCCAGCTTTGGTTCGGCATCGCCCCTTCGCTTCTGATGCTTGCGGCAATCATCCTCACCATCGTTGCTGACCGCTTCACCGCGCCCGCAAGTGCGGTAAAAAGCGCATCTTGACCGACGTCGACAAAACGGCGCTACCCTAATGCCTAATCGACAACAGGAGTTCTCTTGACGATCACCCGATTTCATTCGAACGCCCGTATGAGCCAAGCTGTGGTTCATGGCGGCATCGCCTATCTGGCAGGCCAAGTCGGGGCGCCCGGCGAAAATGCGGCAGAGCAGACGCGTGCCATCCTTCGATCGATCGACAAGCTCCTGACCGAGGTCGGGTCGGATCGGTCGCGGCTTCTTCAGGCAACCGTGTGGCTGGCGGACATGCAGGATTTTGGCGCGATGAACGCCGTCTGGGAGGAATGGATCGACGGGTCAAATCCGCCCGCCCGTGCCACTGGCGAAGTGAAGCTGGCATCGCCTGACTACAAGGTTGAGATTATCATTACCGCTGCGTTGTAGCTGCAAGTGCTGCCGCCGGCGCTGGCGCCGAGATCCTGTCCAGCAAGGATTGTAGGGTAAGGCTCGCCCGGCAAAATGGCGCTTGTGGCCGAAAGCGGACAGTCGGCTCCCAAGCGCGAATTCCAAAAAGCAGACATCACTGCAACACGCTCAGACGGTAAAAATCTTGCTGGGGTGGAGCAGATTCTGGGGATCGAACGTGCGCTTGATCATCCGCATCTGTTCGCGGAGTCACGATTTGCAGGCTGAGCACCGCATCCTTCTTCGTGCCGAGCGGTCGACGTTGCAAAGACCACAGCGTCGGGCAGCACGAAAGCGAATTGGGACT
>JAURVS010000428.1 GCA_030655355.1 Sphingopyxis sp. | reverse complement strand
CGAGGGTCGTCGAGGGGCTCGCCCCCGCCGCCGCGACGCCCGCGATCAGGCTGGCGGTCGATACGATCCCGTCGTTCGCACCGAGGATCGCGGCGCGCAGCCAGCCGATCCGGGTGACGGCGTGATCTTCGCGGTGCATCGATTCCCCTTAGTGTGGCGCTGCTCAATATTGCAGCTGTAGTCCCGGCCGCGCCCAGCGCGTCTTCACCAGCCGCCCGGTGCCCGACAGGGTGATATAGGCATCCTGCCGGTCGGGTCCGCCGAAGGCAATATTGGTGGTGAAAATATCGTCAGTGGCGACGAATTCGACCAACTCGCCCGCGGGCGAAACGACGCTGATCCCGCTTTCGCCGATCGTTGCGACGCAGATGTTGCCGCTCGCTTCCATCGCGAGACTATCGAAGAATTTATAGCCTGCCGGGCGATAGAGCGGGATACCGGGGCCGCCGGGACCCGCGGCGTCATCGACCTTGCCGGGGGCGATGATGTTGAACTTCATCAGGCGGCATGTGTAGGTTTCGGCGGCATAGAGCGTGTTGCCATCGGGCGAGATGCCGACGCCGTTCGGATTGTTCGACGGAAAGACGACTTCCTCGATGAAGCTGCCGTCGGCCTTGGCGTAAAAGATGCCGACGATGTCGTGGCACCGCTTGGCATAATCGACCTTGCCATGATCGGTGAACCAGAAGCCGCCATGCGTGTCGAACATGATGTCGTTCGGGCCGCGCAACACGACGCCATGGTCGCCGCTCTTGTAGAGGATTTCGACCTCACCCGTTTCGATATCGATGCGCTCGATCCGCCCGCCCGAATAATCGTCGGCGATGCCGTGCGGGGCGAGGTAGCCGTTCGATTCGACATAGATGAACCCGCCATTGTTGCAGCAATAGAGCTTGCCGTCGGGGCCGATCGCCAGCCCGTTGGGGCCGCCGCCGGGGGTCGCGATGACCTGTTTCTTTCCGCCGGGCCAGCAGCGCGTGATGCGCTTCGCCTCGATCTCGACGACGATGACGCTGCCGTCGTCCATCACGACCGGCGCCTCCGGAAAGCGCAACCCGTCGGCGATCAGTTCAAACTCGGCC
>JAURVS010000423.1 GCA_030655355.1 Sphingopyxis sp. | reverse complement strand
GCAGCATGCCGAGCCAAAGAAGGCGCCTTGATGGCCAGCGACCAGTTCGGGAATGACATCAGCGGTGCCGACGGGGCGGACGTGCAAGCGGTCAACGCCTTCGTCGGCGGCCTGCTCGCCTATCATGTCCGCGCCGCCGACGTTCTGGCGCGCGCCGCCGATCCGCATTCGGCGGCGCTCGTCCAGATTTATGCCGGTTATCTGCAGCTGCTCGGCGAGCATGTTGCCGCTGCCGATGCCGCGCGGCCGTTCCTTGATCGGGCGCGAAAGCATGATGCGCTGACGGCGCGCGAGGATGCGCTTCTAAAGATACTCGACGACTGGATCGAAGCCGACATCGACGCGGTCATCGCTGGGCTCACCGAGATTCTCGAACAGCATCCGCGCGATCTGCTCGCGCTCAAGCTTCTCCATTATCATCTGTTCAATCGCGGTGCCTTTCCCGAGATGCTCCGCGCCGCCGAGCGTGTTGCCGAGGCCGCGCCCGAGGCGCCCTATGTTCACGGAATGCGCGCCTTCGCGCTTGAACAACTCCATTTGCTTGGCGAAGCCGAGCAGGCCGCATGGCACGCGCTCGAGATCATTCCCGACGATCCGTGGGCGCAACATGCCCTCGCGCATGTTTGGCTCACCGAAGGACGGATCGAGGAAGGCGCCGCCGCGCTCGAACATTGGGCGAGCGGATGGACCGAACTCAACAGCTTCATGGTGACGCACCTCTGGTGGCATCTTGCGCTGTTCCGCTTGAGCCAGGGCCGCGAGCGCGAAGCCGTCAAAATCTATGACGAACAAGTTTGGGCGCACGACAAAAGCTATTCGCAGGATCAGGTCGGCGCCATCTCGCTGCTCGCGCGGCTCGATCTGGCGGGCGTCGATATTGGCGATCGCTGGGACGATATTGCGGATCATATCGCAGGGCGCGACAGCGACACGCTCCAGCCGTTTCTGACCGTCCAATATCTCTATGGGCTGGCGCGTGCCGGGCGCCCTCAGGCCGATACGCTGCTTACCGCGATCGACCGTGCCGCCGCCGACAGCCGCAATCAGGATCATGAAATCTGGGACACTGCCGCGCGACCCCTCGCGCACGGGCTGGTGGCACATGCGCGCGGCGAATTCGAACAGGCCGCCTTATCGATATCGCGCGCGCTTCCGCATCTGATCGGGCTCGGCGGCAGCCATGCGCAGCGCGACCTCTTCGATCTCATTCTTCTCGATGCCCAAATCCGCAGCGGGCGATGGCTTGAAGCGCAGCAGGCGCTCGAACTGCGCCGCCAACACGACCCCGATGGCGTCCCGCTCAACCGCGCGCTCGGCGACATATATGAAAAGTTGGAGCTGCCCGATCAGGCGGTCGAAGCACGCGCGCGCGTCGCGAGGCGCCTCGCATGACCACTCTGTTCCGGCTGCTCGCCAGCCTGATCCTCACTCTTGCGGCCGTGGTCGCGGTGCCCGCGCACGCGCAAGGCAATCTGCGCGTCGCGCTTCAGCTCGAGCCGCCCAATCTCGACCCCACCAGCGGCGCCGCCGTCGCGACCGACGAGATCGTCTACGCAACAATTTTCGAAGGGCTGGTGCGCACCGATACCGACGGATCGATCCGCCCTCTCCTTGCCGAGAGCTGGACGATTTCATCCGACGGGCTCGTCTATGATTTCAAGCTGCGCAGCGGCGTCCGCTTCCACGACGGCCGCGCCCTCACCAGCGAAGATGTGATTTTCAGCCTCCTGCGCATATCGGCCACGACGTCGAGCAACGCGCAGGCGGAAGCCTTTTCGCGCATCGCTGCGGTCACTTCGCCTGGCGCCAATCAAATCCGGATCACGCTCAAGGCCGCCGACGCCAATTTCCTCACTCTGCTCACGCTCGGCGACGCAGTAATCGTGCCGCGACACGCCGCCGCCACGCTGGCAACCGCCCCTGTCGGCACCGGACCCTTTCGCTACGCCGACTGGCGACGAGGCAGCGACATCACGCTGACGCGCAATCCGACCTATTGGGGCAGACCCGCGCGCCTCGCCCGCCTCACCTTCCGCTTCATCGCCGATCCGAGCGCGGCATATGCCGCGGTAAAGGCTGGCGATATCGACCTGTTCCCTGACTACCCGGCACCCGAAACCTTCGGGCAGTTGCGCAGCGACCCACGCCTCAAACTGACCGTCGGACCGACCGAGGGCGAAGTCAGTCTCTCGATGAACCAGCGTCAGGGGCCGCTGGCCAATCTCGGCGTTCGCCGCGCGATTGCGCATGCGCTCGACCGCCGCGCGATCATCGACGGTGCGATGTTCGGCTATGGCGTTCCGATCGGCAGCCACTTCCCGCCGCAAAGCCCCGACTATATCGACCTCACCGGGCGCTACCCCTATGACCTTGAAGCGGGACGCCGCCTGCTCGCCGAAGCAGGCTATGCCGACGGCTTCACCTTGCGCTTGAAGCTGCCTCCACAATCCTATGCGCGGCGCACGGGCGAAGTGATCGCGGCGCAACTCGCCAAGCTCAAGATCAAGGTCGTGATCCAGAATCTCGAATGGCCGGGCTGGCTCGACGAAGTGTTCGCCCGCCACGATTATGACCTGACGATCGTCAATCATGCCGAGCCCTTCGACTATGATATCTATGGCCGTTCCGACTATTATTTCGGTTATAATAGCCCGGCGTACCGCGCACTGCTCGCACAGCTTCAGACCGCGAGCGACCCCGCGACGCGTCATGGCCTGCTCGTCGATATTCAGCGCAAGCTTGCCGACGACTCCGTCAACGGCTTCCTCTTCCAATTCCCCCGCCTCGGCGTGCAGGATGCACGGCTGCAGGACGTGTGGATCAACACGCCAAACCAAGCGATCGACTTCGCCGCTGTGAACTTTGGCGGCGCAGCGGGCAGCGACGACGCCTCGGCAAGCGAGGGCGCAACATCAGGTGGGTGGAGCGTACCGATCCTGCTCGTCCTGCTGATCGGCGTCGCCGCGGCCCTTTGGCGCTTCGGTGCCCCCTATGTCGCTTCGCGCTTCGGCAGCTTCGCGGCAACCTTGCTTGCCGCGACCGTCGTGATCTTCGCGCTCATTCAGGTCGTTCCGGGCGATCCCGCCGCTTACATGATGGGATTGGGCGCAACCCCGCAGGCGATCGCCGCGCTCCATGCCGAGCTTGGCATCGCGGGGTCAGTGCCCGAGCGCTACATCGCGTGGGTCGGCGGGATGCTGCACGGCGATTTCGGCATCAGCTATGTCTATCGCGTCCCCGTGGCCGGGCTCCTCGCCGACCGTTTCGCGCTGTCGTTGCCGCTGGCCGGGCTCGCCACCGCGCTGTCGATCCTCATCGGCGTGTTCGCCGGATATTGGGCCGCGCTCCGCAAGGGCAGCGCAGTCGATGTCATCATCAGCTGGCTCGCGCGCCTTGGCATCGCGCTGCCGAGCTTCTGGCTCGCGATGCTGCTCGTCCTCCTGTTCGCGGTCGGCCTTGGCTGGGTCGAGGCCGGAGGGTTCCCCGGCTGGTCGGCCGGCGCCGGTCCGGCGCTCAGGGCGCTTGCTCTCCCCGTGATCGCGCTTGCGCTTCCGCAAGCGGCGATCCTCGCGCGGATCACGCGCGCGAGCCTGCTCGAAACGCTCGACGAGGATTATGTGCGAACCGCGCGGGCGAAAGGTCTCTCCCGCGCGCGCGCAGCTTTTCGTCACGCGCTCCCGAACGCGCTCGGTCCGGTGCTCACGGTACTCGGCCTGCAATTCCCGTTCCTGCTCGCGGGCGGTGCGATCATCGAAAATATCTTCTTCCTTCCCGGCCTCGGGCGGCTCGTCATTCAGGCCATTGCGCAGCGCGACCTCATCGTCGTGCAATCGGTCGTCGTCGTCCTCGTCGCGGTGACCGTGCTCGTCAGCCTGCTGATCGACATGCTGTCCGCCGCGATCGATCCCCGCCTTCGTGAAGGAGAGCGTCGATGACGCAGCGCAAGACAATCCTCCGCGTCGGCCTCCTGCTCACCGGCTTCTTCGTCGCCGCCGCGCTGCTCGCGCTCGCATGGACGCCCTATGATGTCGCGGCGGTCGAAATCGCCACCCGATTGTCGCCGCCCAGCGCCGCGCACTGGCTCGGCACCGACCAATATGGCCGCGACATGGTGTCGCTGCTGCTCGCCGGGGCGACAACGTCGCTTGGCGTATCCTTGCTGTCGGTCGGCGCCGCTCTACTCTTCGGTGTCCCGCTCGGCCTCTACGCCGCAGCAAAGGGCGGGCTGATCGACGGGCTGATCATGCGCTTTGGCGATCTGGTTTTTGCCTTCCCCTCGCTGATGCTCGCGATCATCCTGTCGGCGCTGCTCGGCCCCGGCGCGAGCAATGCGATCATCGCGATCGCCATCTTCAACATTCCGGTCTTCGCGCGATTGACGCGCGGCGAGGCGCGCCGCGTCTGGACCTATGACTATATCTCCGCCGCGCGGATCGCGGGCAAAGCCTCGCCGCGCATCTCGTTCGAGCATATCCTGCCGAATATCGCCGGGCCGCTGCTGGTCCAGGCGACGATCCAGTTCGCGCTGGCGCTGATCGCTGAAGCGGGGCTGTCCTACGTCGGCCTTGGCGTTCAGTCGCCGCAGCCGAGCTGGGGACGCATGCTCGCCGAATCGCAGACACTGATCGGCACCGCGCCGCAGCTTGCCATTCTGCCCGGCGCCGCAATCCTGCTTGCGGTGTTCGGCCTCACCCTGCTCGGCGACGGGCTCGGCGAGACGCTACGCGGGGAGCGCGGCGCATGACGCTTCTTCGTTTCGATAATGTCGGCGTGGCCTATCGCGGCCAGACCGCGCTGCACGGGCTCTGCCTCGACGTCGGCGCGGGCGAGATCGTTGGGCTGATCGGCGAATCCGGCTCGGGAAAATCGACCGCCGCGCTCGCCGCGATCGACTTGCTGCCCGCTGGCGCAGTGCGCACCGGCACGATCCTCATCGAGGGTCGCGATCTTGCCTCGCTCACCGAAGACGAACGCGACGCAGCGCGCGGCGGCGCGATCGGCATGATCTTTCAGGAACCCATGCGCGCACTCAATCCGCTGCAGACGATCGGCGCTCAAGTTGCCGAAACGGTCAGGCTACATCACAAAGTCGGACGCCGCGCCGCACGCGACGAGGCAGATGCGCTTCTCGAACGGGTTGGTTTGCCTGCGAGCAAAGTCGCGCCGTCGCGGTTTCCGCATCAGCTTTCAGGCGGACAGCGACAGCGCGTGTGTATTGCGATCGCGATTGCTGGAAATCCGCGCATTCTGATCGCGGACGAACCCACTACGGCGCTCGACGTCACGACCCAGGCGCGGGTCATCGCGTTGCTCGTTGAACTTGCGCGCGAACGCGGCATGGGCCTCCTTCTGGTCAGCCATGACCTCGCGCTGGTCGGTGAAGTCGCCGACCGCATTGTCGTTCTGAAAAATGGCCAACAAGTCGAAGCAGGCCCAACGCGGCAGATCCTCGGATCGCCGCAACAGGCCTATACGCGCACGCTGATCGAAAGCGCGCGCCATAAGCCCGAGCGCACCGCGCCCGCAGCGGACTCCCCCCCGCTTCTCGACGTGCGCAGCCTCGACAGAAACCACCGCACGCGCCGGACATGGCGGCGACAGCCGCCGGTCAAGGCAATCGACGACATCTCATTCACAGTCGCGGCGGGCGAAACGCTCGGCATCGTCGGCGAGTCGGGCGCCGGAAAAACGAGTCTGCTGCGCACGATTCTCGGGCTCGACCGACCCGATGGCGGCTCGGTGACACTCGACGACGCGGATATCTTCAAGCTTTCGCGGCAGGACCTGCGCGATCATCGCCGAAAGATTCAGGCGGTGTTTCAGGACCCCGCGGCCAGTCTCGATCCGCGCCAGCGCGTCGAGACGATCGTCGCCGAACCGCTATATCTGCTTGTCGAACCGATATCCGCCGCCGAGCGGCGCGCGCGCGTCGAGGCGATCCTCGAACGCGTCGGCCTCACGCCTGCCGACGCCGACAAGCTTCCGCATCAATTCTCAGGGGGCCAGCGCCAGCGCATCGCAATTGCGCGCGCGCTGATTTTGAAACCGAAACTGGTGGTGCTCGACGAAGCCGTCTCGGCGCTCGACGTATCGATCCGCGCCGACATCCTCGATCTGCTCGCCTGTCTCGGCCGCGAATTCGGCATCGCTTATCTTTTCGTATCGCACGACCTGTCGGTGATGCGCGCCGTAACCGACCGCCTGCTCGTTCTTCAGAACGGTAAAATAGTCGAGCAGGGACCGACCGCCGAGTTGCTCGCGTCACCGCGCCACCCGCACACCCGCGAACTTGTCGAGGCGTCGCCCGATCTCGATCGCGTTATCGCACAACTCGTCTGAGGCTAGGCTCCACCGGCGTGGAAGACGCCGCGCGCAATCGCGCGCGCGAGGCAATCCGCAGCGGCCGAGCCGAGGCGCGCCGCCTGCCACTGCCGACTGCGATCAGTCGGCAGCGCAACGGCACCGCTCGCGACCGCAAACACCAGATCGCCGTCGAACGGCGTGTGAACCGGCCGGATCGCACGCGCGAGCCCATCCTGCGCCATCATCGCCATTCGCTGTGCCTCGGCCTTGCTGAGGTCGGCATTCGTCGCGACGATCGCAAGCGTCGTATTCGCTCCCGCCTGTAGCCGCCCCAATTCGCGCAGCCGCGTTTCGTCGGGCGCGGGATGGATTGCCGGCGACATTGCCCCCGGACGGCGCCCGCCAAATTCGCCATCAATCTCATAGGGCCACGCCCAATAGGTCTCGCCATCGGGCATGAACACCGATCCGACCGGATTGACCGCCGCAAGCGCCGCAACGACAAGGCCGTCTTCCAGCTCGATCGACGCACTACCGATCCCGCCTTTCAGATGGCCCGCCATTGCGCCGCGCCCCGCCCCCACCGAGCCAAGCTCGATGGCGCCGCTCGCTGCCGCCATCGCCGCCTGGCGACCGAGCGCGCGATAAGGCGACTCCGCCCAATCCTTGTCGCCCGCATTGTTGAGATCGTGGAGAACCGCGCCCGGCACGATCGGGATCGGCCGTCCGCCCGCGCGCAGCCGCATACCGACGCCCTGCTCCGACAAATGATCGATCACCCCGTCGGCTGCGCTGAGCCCGAACACCGACCCGCCCGAAAGGCAGATCGCATGGATGCCTTCGACGACATTATGGACCGCCAGCGTCTCGGTCTCGCGCACACCCGGACCGCCGCCGCGGACATCGACCGCGGCGGTCCATGCGCCATCGAACAGCAGCGCGCTCACGCCCGTCCCGACGCGCTCGTCGGTGGCATGCCCAACGCGGATACCCGCAATATCGGTGATGCTGTTGAGGGGGCCGGGGGCAAAACTCATATTGCGCTGTCTTTCCAGGGCTCGGGCCACGGCTGCTGTGCCGGGCGCATCTTCTCATAGGCGTGCGACAACTGCAGCACGCCGACATCGTCGAAACGGCGCCCGACGATCTGCAGTCCGATCGGCAGGCCCGCCGCGGTATAGCCGCAGTTGATCGACGCAGCGGGCTGTTCGGTCATGTTCCATGGGACGGTAAATGCGATATGTTCAAACGGCCGGGCCGGATCATTGACCGGGCTCGCATAGTCGGCGGGAAAGGCCACGACCGGCGCCGTCGGTGACAGTATAAAATCGAACGGTGCGAACGCATCGCGCCCTGCTTCGCGGATCTGCATGAACGCCTCGCTGCCGCGATAGACTTGCGACCCACTATAGCCGCGCGCCGGTTCGACCCATTCGCGGATATAGGGCAGGATACGCGCCTGCCGATCTTCGGGCAAAGCCGTCATCTGGTCGAAAAAGCGCGCCCGCCAGAACACATCGATGCCATCGAGCATCGCGCGCGTGAAAAAGGGGTTCATCGACTCGACGATCGCGCCAGCATCGGCAAACAGCCGCGCCGCCGCGACGACCGCAGCCGACACCTCGGGATCCACCGCAAGCCCGCAACCCGCGTCGAGCATCAAGCCGATCTGCAAACCTTTAAGGTCACGATCGAGCTTTTCCCACGGCAACTCCGCCGGCGGCAAGCTCATATAGTCGCGGGCATCGGGGCGACTGAGGATCGTCATCAGCAGCGCCGAGTCCGCGACCTTACGGGTCATCGGACCCGCCGCACGGCCGGTATAAGGCGGATCGATCGGAATCCGCCCAAAGCTCGGCTTGAATCCGAAGATGCCGCACCAGCCTGCGGGTAGCCGGGTCGATCCGCCGATATCCGTTCCGATGTGCAACGGTCCGTAACCGGCCGCCGCGGCCGAACCCGCACCTGCACTCGACCCACCGGGCGTTTTCGAAAGATCCCACGGGTTGCGCGCCAGCTTGTGAAAACTGGACAGGCCCGAGGACAGCATGCCGAAATCGGGGTTCGTCGTCTTGGCGAACAGGACCGCCCCGGCTTCGCGCACCCGCGCGGCCGGCGGCGCATCCTCGGCCTGCGGTGTCATGTCACCAGCCGCGGTTCCCAGCGGTTTCGGCACGCCCTTCGTCGCGATCAGTTCTTTGACGGTCACCCCGATCCCGTCGATCGGGCTCAGCGGTTCGCCAGCCGCCCATCGTTCTTCGGCAGAGCGAGCTGCCGCTTCGGCACCCGTTCGGTCAATCGCCCAGCATGCTGCAAGCATAGGTTCGGCGACATCAAGCCGCCGAAACAGGCTGTCCAGAAACTCCACCGGGGACAACTGGCGCGAGCGAAACAGGTCCGTCAGTCGAGTTGCAGGAAGATCGCAAGCTTCGGTCATGCAGTCATATTTCTGAGGCGATCAGTCGGGTCAAGCCGGGCATCAGGGGATAAGATCAACCCAGCGCCGTCAAATTTGATTGTCATCATCTGCTTTGCGCCTGTCATCGCGACCTTGCCGTGCATTCTTCAATTCGCAAACCTCGTTCGCACGCCGGTCGACCCCGCAAACATTTTACTCTCAACATCCGCACTCCCTGCCGCGTCGGTCACCCAATCGGTCGTTACGGTATCGTCGATGATCCCGAAGCATAGAAAAGCTATGTTTGTCTATTAAATTGATTGAGTATTGTCATTGGCGCGCCGAAGAGAGGATAGGCCGAAACATACCGGCAAGCGACCGGTGCCAGAAACCGTCCGCCAGTGAAGTGCGCGGCGACCGCGCTTCGCGATCGCGGGTTAGACCAGACGCACCATCTTGAAATCAGCTGATTGAGGGAAAGTGGTGCCCGGGGACGGGTTCGAACCGCCGACACTGCGATTTTCAGTCGCATGCTCTACCAACTGAGCTACCCGGGCAAGGCCGCGGCGATCGGACGATCGCGCTGGCGAGCGGCGGCTATAGGCAGGGCTTTCTATCCTGTCCAGAGGCTTTCTGACGCTTCAATTCGGCGTCAGCCTTCGTCGAAACGATCGTCATCGGCGGTGCCGTCGGGTGGCTGATCGACAGGCACGCGATAACCTTCGCCGAACCAGGTCAAAAGATCCCGGTCGCGGCAGCCGCGGCTGCAAAAAGGCTTGAACTCGGGTTCGCGCGCCTTTCCGCAAAGCGGACAGCGCGGCGCTTTACTGGGCATGGCCCGTTCCTTTCATGGCAGGATCCGTCACCAGACGGACGGCACGGCCAGTACGCTTCTGAAGCGCGTCAATCCAGCCGGAGTACGCCGCAATATGATCGATCACCCCGCCGCGCGCAGTCAGCGTCAACACGCCGGTTCCCGCCGCGCGTTCGGCCTGCCGCAACAGCATCGCAGCGTCGGTGCCGACAGGATCCAGCCGAATCTGTTCGATCAGCGAGGGACGATCGCGCCGCCGGATGATCTGCATCAGGCCGAAGCCGTTCACCGCGGTGCGCTCATACGGCTGCACGAGAGCCGCATCGATCGCGTCATCGACCGCCCGACGCCCCGCCCGATCAGGCAGCGAAGGAAAATCGATCCCGATCGACCCGCCGATATCGCAGCGACGAATGACGTCAGCCGCGACCTTCGCACCCGCCTTTGCGAGCGTCAGCATATCGCCCGCGCCGTCGATATCGATCAGCACCATTGCCGGCGTCGCATCGACCCACAGCGCTCCGCCTGCGAACGGCCAATGCCCCGAGCGCACGCAATCGATCGCCTCGGACCACCCCGCCTGTTCGAACAGGTCCGGTCCCGTCGCGCGGACCTCTGTGACCGCAAGGCCCGACACTGCGATCCGCGCCCGCAAATCCGGGCCATCGCCAAGCGACGCGCCCGGCTCCGCCAGACGCGCCCGCGCCGGCTTGTCGCGGCCGCGCTCGCGCAATGCCATCCGTGTGATCTCGACCGTCAGCCGCGCGCCGATCGACGTCGCAGGCGGCAGCCCCGCCAAGGTGGCGACGACCGCCCCCGGCCCGTCCAACGCAACGATGGGCGCCTTGCCACCTTCGATCAGCTGCGCCGACACGATGGCGCCCAGCCGCGGCCCCTCGCCTTCGCGTTCGATCCGGATTTCGATGATTTCGTCGCCCTCGACCAGCACCGCCCGCGTCTCGCCGATCCCGGCTTCATAGAGCCATTCAGCCAAGAGCTATTCCCGCGCTGCCCAGCAGCACGCCGGTCTCGAACATCGGCAGGCCGACGACATTCGAATGGCTTCCCGACAGAAAGCGCACGAAGATTTCAGCGCGTCCCTGGATCGCATAGCCGCCCGCCTTGCCCATGCCCTCGCCCGATTCGATATACCAGTCGATCTCGGCGGCGCTCAGCACTTTGAACGCAACGACCGTATCGACGACGCGCACCCGCGCCCGGCCATCGGTCCCGACAACGCAAAGCCCCGAATAGACATGATGACGGCGCCCCGACAGCAGCGCGAGCATCCGGCGCAGATCGGCCTCGTCGACGGGCTTTTCGAGAATGCGGCGTCCGACCGCAACGGTCGTATCGCCCGCGAGCACGACTTCGTCCGCCGCGCGCTCGACCGCGAGCGCCTTGCCCTTGGCGAGCCGCCCGACATAGTCGCGCGGCAACTCGCCTTTTAGCGGCGTTTCATCGATATTGGGCGACGCGATGCGCGCCGGGATCACGCCGATGCGGGTCAGCAACTCACGCCGACGCGGCGAGGAGGACGCCAGCACGAGGGCCGGCGTCGGCGCGGGAAGGTTCGCCGCGCCGCTCACTTGAAGCGATAGGTGATCCGACCCTTGGTCAGGTCATAGGGAGTCAGTTCGACGAGCACGTCGTCGCCAACGAGCACGCGGATGCGGTTCTTGCGCATCTTTCCGGCCGTGTGGCCCAAAATT
>JAURVS010000421.1 GCA_030655355.1 Sphingopyxis sp. | reverse complement strand
CGGCGGCAGCTCTGCCCCGATCAAAACCTGGTCGCGCCGGTCCACCATCCTGCCGCAGTTCGTGGGGCTGACCTTCAACGTCTACAACGGCCGCAAGTTCGTGCCGGTGTCGGTCAATGAAGACATGGTCGGCATGAAGCTCGGTGAATTTGCGCCGACGCGCTTCTTCCCCGGTCACGCTGCTGACAAGAAGGGCAAACGCTAATGGGCAAGGAAAAGTCCCCTCGCCGCGTCGCCGATAACGAGGCTCTCTCGGTCGGCACGCAGATTCGCGGTTCGGCACAGAAGCTCAACCTCGTTGCCGCTCTGATCCGCGGCCGCAAGGTCGAAGACGCGCTGAACATCCTCACCTTCTCGAAGAAGGCAATGGCTGTCGACGTGCGCAAGGTTCTCGCCAGCGCCATCGCCAACGCGGAAAACAACCACAACCTCGATGTTGATGCCCTGGTTATCCAGGAAGCCAGCGTCGGCAAGTCGATCTCGATGAAGCGCTGGCACGCACGCGGCCGCGGTAAGTCGACCCGGATCGTCAAGCCGTTCAGCCGCATCCGGATCGTCGTGCGCGAACAGGAAGAAGAGGCGTAACATGGGCCAGAAGAGCAATCCGATCGGCCTGCGCCTGCAGGTCAACCGCACTTGGGACAGCCGCTGGTTCGCCGAAGGGCAGGACTATGGCCGCATGCTGGTCGAGGATCTGAAGATCCGTCAGTATGTGTTCAAGAACTTGCCGCAGGCCGCGATCTCGAAAGTCGTGATCGAGCGTCCCGCCAAGCTTTGCCGCGTGTCGATTTATGCCGCCCGTCCGGGTGTCATCATCGGCAAGAAGGGCGCCGACATCGAAAAGCTTCGCAAGAAGCTCGGCGAACTGACGAACAGCGACGTGTCGCTCAATATCGTCGAAATCCGCAAGCCCGAAGTCGACGCCAAGCTCGTCGGCCAGGGAATTGCCGACCAGCTCGAACGCCGCGTCGCGTTCCGCCGCGCCATGAAGCGCGCCGTTCAGTCGGCGATGCGTCTGGGCGCCGAAGGCATCCGCATCAACTGCGCCGGCCGTCTCGGCGGCGCGGAAATCGCGCGTACCGAATGGTACCGCGAGGGCCGGGTGCCGCTGCACACGCTGCGCGCCAATGTCGACTACGCCGAATCGACCGCTCACACCGCCTATGGCGTGTGCGGGATCAAGGTGTGGATCTTCAAGGGCGAGATTCTCGGCCACGACCCGATGGCGACCGACCGTCTGATGCTCGATGCACAGACGACGGGCGTCCGTCCGGCTCGTGAAGATCGCCGCTAAGGACTGCTGACATGCTGCAACCGAAAAAAACCAAGTTCCGCAAGGCCTTCAAGGGCCGCATCCATGGCAATGCCAAGGGCGGTACCAGCCTGAACTTCGGCTCCTACGGGCTGAAGGCAATGGAACCCGAGCGCATCACCGCACGCCAGATCGAAGCGGCTCGCCGCGCGATCAGCCGCGCGATCAAGCGTCAGGGCCGTTTGTGGATCCGTATCTTCCCCGACGTCCCCGTGTCGTCGAAGCCTGCCGAAGTCCGTATGGGCAAGGGCAAGGGTTCGCCGGAATTCTGGGCCGCGCGCGTGAAGCCCGGCCGTATCCTGTTCGAACTTGACGGCGTTCCCGGTCCCGTGGCCGCGCTGGCATTCGAACGTGCGGCGATGAAGCTGCCGATCAAGACGAAGGTGATTGCCCGTCTCGGCGACACCTCGCATCTGGAGGGTTAAGGGCCATGTCCAAGACCGAAGATTTCAAGGCCAAGACCGACGACCAGCTCGCCGAACAGCTTGGCGAACTGAAGCGCGAGGCGTTCAACCTCCGCTTCCAGGCGGCCACCGGCCAGCTTGAAAAAGCCT
>JAURVS010000408.1 GCA_030655355.1 Sphingopyxis sp. | reverse complement strand
GAGCAACGCCGATGCCGGATCGCCGCGGAAATCCTGGCCGAGCTTGTCGATCTCGTCGAGCAGAAACAGCGGGTTCATGGTGCCGGCCTTTTTGAGGTTCGTCACGATCTTGCCCGGCAGCGAGCCGATATAGGTGCGGCGGTGACCGCGAATTTCGGCTTCGTCGCGCACGCCGCCCAGCGACTGGCGCACAAACTCGCGCCCCGTCGCCTTCGCGATGGAACGACCAAGCGAGGTTTTGCCGACGCCCGGAGGGCCGACGAGGCACAAGATTGGCCCCTTCAGCTTGTTCGTGCGCGCCTGAACCGCCAGATATTCGACGATCCGGTCCTTGACCTTTTCGAGCGCATAATGGTCGTCGTCGAGGACGGCCTGCGCCTTCGCGATATCTTTCTTGAGCTTCGACTTCTTGCCCCACGGCAGGCCGATCAGCGTGTCCAGATAGTTGCGCACGACCGTCGCTTCGGCCGACATCGGCGCCATCGCGCGCAGCTTCTTGAGCTCCGCCTGCGCCTTTGCCTTGGCTTCCTTCGACATCTTCAGCGTGTCGATCTTGAGCTGCAATTCGACGAGATCATCGCCGCCCTCGCCATTGTCGTTGCCGAGTTCGCGCTGGATCGCCTTCAACTGCTCGTTGAGATAATATTCGCGCAGGCTCTTTTCCATCTGGCGCTTCACGCGGCCACGGATCTTCTTTTCGACCTGCAGCACGCCAAGTTCGCCTTCCATGAAGGCAAACACCATTTCGAGCCGCTTTGACGGAGCATCCTCGACGAGGAGAGCCTGCTTGTCGGAAACTTTGATGTTGAGATTACCCGCAACAGAATCAGCGAGACGCGAGGCGTCTTCGATCTGCGACAGCTGCACGGCGGTTTCGGCGGGCATCTTCTTGTTGAGCTTAGCGTAGTTTTCAAACTGGTCGACGACCGAGCGCATCAGCGCCGCCGTGTCGACGCTGTCGTCGACCGTGTCGCCAACCGGCTTCACGCTCGCCATCACCGTCTTGTCGTCATTCGTCAGCGCGAGCAGCTTTGCACGCTCTTTGCCTTCGACGAGCACGCGGACTGTGCCGTCGGGAAGCTTGAGCAGTTGCAGAACAGTCGCGATCACGCCGACGTCGTAAAGATCATCGCGCTGCGGGTCGTCCTCGCCCGGATCGAGCTGCGCAACGAGGAAGATTTCCTTGTCGCTTTCCATCGCGGTTTCGAGCGCGGCAACCGAGCGGTCGCGGCCGACAAAGAGCGGAACGATCATGTGCGGAAAGACGACGATG
>JAURVS010000397.1 GCA_030655355.1 Sphingopyxis sp. | reverse complement strand
ACGGGAGCGAAACGGTCGGTCGCGATGAGGTTGGCGAGCCAGGCGCTGTCGTGACAGCCGCCGGTGCCCATGACGAGCAGCACGCGCTGGCCCGATGCTTTGGCGGCAGCGAGCGCGGCGTCGATCGCGGGCATCGGGTCGGCGATGAAGGCGTCGCTTTTATACGCGTCCTCGACGCCCGGCAGCGTGCGTGTGTCGGCGGCCATTGCGGGGCCGCTGGCGAGCAGCGCGGCGGCAAGTGCAAGAGTGATCGGGCGCGTCATGTGCCGACGATAGGTTTTGCATGACGTTTCCGTCAACGTAAGATAGCCTTTGTCGATGAGCTGGGAAAAAGAGATCGACGAACTCGGGCAGCGCCGCGCGATGGCCGAGAAGATGGGCGGCGAGGAAAAGGTCGCGCGGCAGCATGGCCGCGGCAAGATGGACGCGCGCGCGCGGCTCACGGCAATCGTCGATGCGGGCAGCTTTCGCGAGATTGGCAAGATTGCCGGGCGCGGGCGCTATGACGCCGATGGCGCGCTCGAAGATCTGGCCGCGAGCAATTTCATTTTCGGCCGCGCGAATATCGACGGGCGGCCGGTGGTCGCCTCGGCGGACGATTTCACCGTGCGCGGCGGCGCCGCCGATGCAGCACTCCACCGCAAATTCGTGCAGTGCGAGGCGATGGCGCATGAATATCGCCTGCCGCTGATCCGGATGATCGACGGCACCGGCGGCGGCGGATCGGTCAAGACGCTGGAAGATATGGGCTATACCTATATCCCGCATGTGCCCGGCTGGGACGAGATTATCGCGAACCTCGACACGGTGCCGGTGGTGGCGCTGGCGCTCGGGCCGACCGCAGGGCTGGGCGCGGCGCGCGTCGTCGCAAGCCATTACAGCATCATGGTGCGCGGATTGTCGCAGCTGTTCGCGGCGGGGCCGGCGGTCGCGGCGGCGATCGGCGACACGCTGGACCGCGAGGAACTGGGCGGCGTCGACGTCCATACCCGCAACGGCGTGGTCGACGACGAGGTCGCGAGCGAGGCCGACGCCTTCGCCGCAGCGCGGCGCTTCCTGTCCTATCTTCCCTCATCGATCCACGACCGCGCACCGCGAACGGCGTGCAGTGACCCGGTCGACCGGCGCGAGGAGGCCCTGCTGTCGGTGGTGCCGCGCGAGGCGAAGCAGGTCTATTCGATGCGGCGCATAACGTCGGCGGTGTTCGATCAGGGCAGCCTTTTTGAGATGGGCGCGCGGTGGGGGCGCGCGGTGATCACGGCGTTTGCGCGGCTCGACGGTTATCCGGTCGCGGTGCTCGCGAGCGACCCGACCTATCTCGGCGGATCGTGGGACGCGAAGACGAGCGAGAAAGCCGAGCGCTTCGTCAAGATGGCCGACCAGTTTCGGCTTCCGATCGTCCATCTGGTCGACAATCCGGGCTTCATGATCGGCGGCGAGGCCGAGCGGACGGGGACGATCCGCTATGGCGTGCAGGCGATGAACGCGATCTATCGCGCGACGGTGCCGCTCGCCTCGGTCGTGGTGCGGCG
>JAURVS010000393.1 GCA_030655355.1 Sphingopyxis sp. | reverse complement strand
TGCAATGGCACATAGCGAAAGCGTCCGCGACTATGTCAGCCGCGACCTGTTCGGCTCGATCCTCGAGAGCGAAGAGCATCATGTCGACGAACTGGAAAAGCAGTTCGAGATGATCCAGCGCATGGGCATCGAAAATTATATTCAGCTCCAGTCGAAGCCCGTCGGCGACGATTGATTCGATTCGGCGGCGCAATGGGCAACGTCCACGCCCTAAGCCGTTGAGAAGAGAGGCGCTTTCGGGCGCCTCTTTTTTCGCTTGTATTTGCGAATAATTCTCAATAGCAAGGTGGGGCAGTCCCCTCCTGCCGGCCGCTGCAACTTAAAGCTGCGCTTTAAAGCGGCCGGCATCTTTTTCGAAAACGAAGAAGCGGACAGGCGGACGCAAGGGTCGGGAGATGAGAATATGATGCAGAGCAGCGAGCTGATCCGCCAATTGACGCTGCAGCCGCTGGTACGCGATTTGTCGGTCGAAGCCGCGCAGGCGGTGCTCGCCTTGCGCTATTGCATCCTTTGCCGCCGCAGCGAGCGCGACCCGATGCCCGAACTCGAACGACGCTGGGGCAATATCCTCGCCGCGCGGCGCTATCGACTGGTCGTCGAGGCGATCGGCCATGTCTGGCCCGAACCCTTTGCCGTCGCCCCGCCCTGCTGCCCGCGCGTCAGTTTCGATGAGGCGCTGCTTGCGGCAATCGTCGGCGCCGCCTCGCGCCGCGACCGGGTGCAGTTCGACTGGCTGACTGCCGAGATGCTGGGCGGCGACGCGCGCGAGATGCTGTTCATCGCCCTCGAAAATTTCATTCGCGCGCGGGCGCCGGGGCGGGTTTAGACTGCGGCTTATGTCTGCGTTGGGGTGGAGCGCAAAGCTGGCTCGCAATCTCGAACGGTAGCAAAGATCAGAGACCCTCGACCGGATCGGCAGTCAGAAACCCCCGCTTGCACACGGGACTGTCATCTCCCGCCAGACAGTCCGACCAGCGATACAACCGCTCGATGCGGATTGATGGACCATCGGATCCGCCACCGCCCATGCCGATATATTGTTTTCCGGTCACCACACCGATGATCGTGACATTGCTATGGTCGTGGACAAGGTCGGGATCATAGGTCCCGTCCCCGCACGCGACAAAACTCTGATAGGTGGGCTCCGGCGTCCAGCTAGGTTCGCCATGTTCGCCGCTCCGCGCGAAGTTGATCGTCAGGCAGCGCCCGCTGACGGAATAGACGCCGCCAGCCCAGCGCACGCGCTTCCCGACATGCCGTTCGTCGAGCGCTTCATCAGGGGTCAGCGGCGTCACTTCGGCCAGCTTCAGTGCCTCCATCTCGTCGACAGGGTCCGGTTCGGAAGCCGACGCTGCCGACCCCGGCGCAATCACCGCCGCGCCGAGCAGCAATGCCAGTGAGGCGGCGACCGAACGCGCGTTGATGACCACTGATGACATGGCCCCTGCCCTATTTTCCCGCCTTGTCGCTCACCGCTTTCATCACCAGCGCCTTGTTATCGATCAGATAGCGCTTCGCCAGCGCCTGCAACTGCGCCGGCGTCGCGGCCTCGACTTCGGCGATCCCCTTGCGGCTGCGGTCGAGCAGTTCGGCGTGGCTCGCGGCTTCGGAGACATAGTTCAGCCAATAGCCATTCTCGCGGCGCGACTTGGTCATCGCCTCGACCAGCGGCTTGCGCGCACGGTCGAGCATATCCGCATCGACGGCCTTGTCGCGCAGCTCCTTCGCGATCGTGAAGATCGCCGCGCGCGTCGTCGCCAGATCCTTGTAATCGACATTGCTCACCGCGAAGAGATGGCCATAGCCCGGAAACTCGTCCGACAGGCTGGCAGCGGCGCCCGGGCTGTAACTTTCGCCGAGCTTTTCGCGCAGTTCCTCGGTCAGCATCAACTGCATCACGCGCGCGAGAAGGTTGAGCTGCATCGACTCGGCAAGATCGCTGTCGTCGCGCGCCGGCCAATAGACGCGGAGCTCGGCCTGTTCGGCGGGCCCCTTGTGGATCAGCGTGCGCTCGCTGAGATCGACCGCAAACTGGCGCACACGCGCCTCGTCGCGCGGATCGAAAGCGGCGCGGCGCTCGGGCAGCGCGCCAAAGGTCCCGGCGATGGCATCGATCGCGGCCTGCTCGTCGATATCGCCGACCACCCCAATCTCGATCGCGCCATGCGCAAAACTGTCGGCAACCGCGCTTTTGAGTTGCGTCCAGTCGAGCGTCATCAGCTTGTCGAGCGGCGGCGTCTGCGAACGCGGATCGTCGTTCGCCAATATGCCCCCCGCGTCGCGGCCGAGCACCGCCGCGGGCGTCGCATCATTCGCGGCATATTGCTGCGGCAGCACGCGGCGGATCAGCGCGAGGCCGTCGGGACGGTAGCCCGGATGCGTCAGATAGGCCGCCATCACCTTCGCCTGCAGCGCGAAATCTTCGGGCGACGTCACAGCGCTGCCCCCGAACGCGTCGGTCGCATTGCCGAAGGTCGGGCTGATCGTCTTGCCCGCGAAGATTGAGCGCAATTCGTCGAGGCTATGCGCCTCGAGCCCGCCGAGCATCAGCGAACCCGCGAGCGAAACCTTCGTCGGATCGTCGCGCGTCGCGAGCAGATTGCCGCCGTCGACGCGGAGCGACAGCAGCACCTTATCCTTCTGGAAATCGGTCTTCTTGATGTTGAGCATGACATTGTTGGCGAAGCGGACCCGGCGGATGCCCAGATCCTCGATCCGGTCATCGACGACGACTTTCCCCGGCGTCCCGAAATCCTCATAGGCAAAGGCGAGCTTTGCGGACTCGGTCGGCGCAGCAACCGCGACCTTCGCCGACGCGCTGAGCGTCGCAAGGATTGCATCGGCGCCGCCTTCCAGCGGCTTTTTCGCGGTGACGCGCGCCAGCGGCGCGCTGAACCCTTCCATGCGCTTGCGGAAGGCGGTGGTGACGGCAGCTGCGCTCAGCGACGGCGCCGCCGCTTCGAACAAGGCTTGCGAGGTTTCGGGGCGGGTCACGACGAAATCGCCTTCGGCTGCCGAGATCAGCGCATCGGCGAGCCCGTCGCTGCGCCGCGTCGTCACCCCGGCAACAGCATTTTTGAACGCCGTGCGGCGGTTCGCCAGCTGCTCGTCCACCTCTGCCTGGGTGAACCCATGCTCAAGGGCGCGGCGCTGTTCCTGCTCGACGAGCGTCAGTGCCTCTTTCCACGCGCCTTCCTTGGCGACTGCGCCGACCGTGATCTGGTCGAAGACCTTCCATCCACCGGCGTCGCTGAAATAGCCGGTCAGGATCGGCGAATCCTCGTTGAGTGCGATCTTTGCCAGTCGGCGATTGACGATCGCTTCGCCGACATCTTCGGCCAGACTGCGTGCGCGCTTCGCCTTGGTGTCGGGCTCGATCACCCAGGGTTTGAAGGCCGCGACGGTGACCGAATCCTGTATCGCGGGATCGACGAAATCGTCCGCCGCGGCGGCGCGATTGTAATCGATGTTGCCGATGTCGGGATCGGCGCCAGCGGGACCGCGGCCCTTCCAGTCCGAAAAGCGCGCCTTGATCTTTGCTTCCACTGCGGCGGGATCGAAATCGCCGACCATGACCAGCGTCGCGCGTTCGGGCCGGTAATAGCGATCATAAAGATCGCGCAGCCGCGCCGGAGGAGCGGTCTTGATCACTTCTTCGGTCCCGACGGGGATGCGGTTCGCGACCTTCATCCCCTTCATCTGGAAATCGAGCTGATCGATCAGGCTGCGCAACTGATAAGTGTCGCGCGCACGGCGTTCGGACAGGATAATCCCGCGTTCGCGATCGACCGCCGCAGGATCGATGGTGAGTTCGCCGCCCGTCTCGCGCATCAGCATCAGCCCGGTGTCGATCAGATCGTCCGACGCGTTCGGCAGGTCGAGCTTGTAGATTGTCTCGTCGAATCCGGTCGATGCATTGGTGTCGGCGCCGAACGCCAGCCCCTTGCGTTCGAGCAGCTTGATCATCTCGCCTTCGGGCACATTGGTCGAGCCGTTGAAGGCCATATGCTCGAGGAAATGCGCGAGCCCGCGTTGATCCTCGGCCTCGGCAAAGCTGCCGACCGCAAAGCGCATGCGCAGCACGACGCTGTCTTTAGGCGTGCTGTTCTTCAGCAGCGCATATTTCATGCCGTTCGGGAGCACGCCGAAGATGATGTTCGCATCGACCGGCACGTCGCTCGCGGCGAAGTTCCACGCCTTGGCCGCCTCTGACTGCGGATTGACAGCCACCGGCGCTGGCGCGGCCTTCGCGGGGGCCTGTTTGGCGTAGACCGGGGCAGTGCTGACGGCGAGAAGGACGAGGGGCGACAGCGCGGTTGAAGCACGCCGGACAAAGGATTTGATCATAGCCAAGGGTTTGGCCACCGCCCCGTGGGCGGTCAAGCCATCTTCACGCGACCCGGCCGAGGCTTTCGACAGACGACGTTTGGGCCCGGTCAGCGGCTTTGGCGGCGTAGAGCGCGCGATCGGCAACCTCGAGCAATTTCCGCGCGCTATTGCCATGCTCGGGCCAATAAGCGGTACCAATCCCCGCCCCGACGCTGATCGGCCGCCCGCCGATGCGATAGGGCGCGGCGAGCACCGCCAATATATGATCGGCGAGCGCGGTTTCGAGCAGAGGCGAGCCCGCAGGAACAAGGATCGCGAACTCGTCGCCACCCTGTCGTGCGACGACAGCATGGTCTCCGCACGCGCGGCGGAGCCGTTCTGCCAATTCACACAATACGCCGTCACCGATCGCATGGCCGTGCTGGTCATTGATCGGCTTGAACCCGTTGAGATCGAGCAGAGCGATCGCAAAGGCGCTCGCGTCGTCGGCCTTCGCAATTTCTTCGTCGAGCCGCATATCGAACTCGCGCCGATTGGCGAGACCGGTCAGCGGGTCGGTGTGTGCGAGGTCGCGCATCTGGTGTTGAAGCTGTAGCAGATCGATCAGCTGGTCATGCTGTTGCAGGATCATGCGCAGGAGGAATACCGTCGCGATGACAAGGCTGGTTCCCGCGGCGATTTCGGGCGCGATGCCCGAGGTCAGCATCAAGATCGACACTGGCAAAAGACCGATTGTCAGATTGACGAAGGTGGCGAAGCGAATCGACGACAGGCAATAGGCGGTCGCAAGCGAGCCCATCGCCATGATCATCGCATAATAGCTGTGCGTGGCGGGGGGGGCGGCGAGCCAGTTGACCACTGTCCAAGCGCTGCACATCGTGCCGGTCAGGCCCGACAGCCAGGTCGCTTCGACGATCATGCGCCGCGCGCGGCGAACGCTCATCCGGCGCCCGCGATTGTGCATCAGGAAGGTGAATCCGAACAGGCCGATAATTGCGAGCGTCACCGGAAAGCCGATGCGGATCACCGGATGCACGCTCTGCACGCCGGCATAAATGGCGGTCGGTGTCGTCGCCGCCAGCATCAGGAAAAGCATCGGGGTCAGCGTCTCGATGCGATTGGCGCGCATCAACGCGACATCATCCCGAATCGCGTCCGGAATCGGCGGAAA
>JAURVS010000021.1 GCA_030655355.1 Sphingopyxis sp. | reverse complement strand
AGCGAGAAGCGGTTGCCGCGCGAATCGAACAGATTGGTGAGCGTCAGCGACAGGCCGCGGCGTGCGTTGCCGACGCGCATTGCGACGCCGGTGTCGACATAATCGCCCTGGCTTTCGCCTAATACCGGGCCGATGCCGAGGCGTGAGGGGCCAATATAGCTCGCCCAGCCGTTCATGCGGAAATCCTCGTTGCCGAGCATCGTCGCATAATTGACCGACCCGCGCACCGCATGGCTCGCGACATTGGGAATGCGCCCGAGCCGTGCGGGCGCCGCGGCGAATACGGGGAGGATTTGCGGCGAAAGATCATCGACGCGGCTGTGGTTATAGACTCCGCCGAGTTCGAACGTCAGCGCCTCGGTCGGACGAACCGCGAGCGCACCTGACACGCTGGTGATCCGGCCGTCGCCGATGTTGGCGGTGGTCGGGAAGCCGGTGCTGTCGATGAAGTCGGCTTGGATGTTGCGCCAGCGGCTGTGCGAGATCGAGATGCTGGCGTCGAACAGGCTTCGGCCCCGGTCGCCGAACCGCATTCCGGCCTCCCAGGTGCGGACCTGATCGTTCAGAAAGCGCCGCACGAAATTGCCGTCGACGGCAAGACCGCCGGGACGGAAACCTTCCTGATAGCGCGCATAGAGTCGGACATTGTGGAGCGGCGTCGCGAGCAGCGAGAGCGACGGTAGCAGGTCGGTCTCGTTACGCGAGGCGGTCGTGGCACGGTTGGCCTGTGCCAGAGCGAAGGACACGCCCTCGGCCGCGCCGCCCAGCTTCGCATGCGACAGGCGGAGCCCGCCCGAGGCGATCAGATCGGGGATCAATTCGACCGTCGCCTCGGCATAGCCGGTGAACTCGGTGATATTGTTCGTGACACCGGGCAGGACGGCGCGGAGTGAGCCATAGCCATATTCGCGGTCCTGCCGCGCACGGTTGTCGATGAAACTGGCGCCGATCACCCAGCCCAGTCCGTCGCGATACGGCCGCGACAGGCGGTTCTCGCTGACGAACATGCGCGTTACATTATGCTGGTCGAGCACGCGCGGAACATTGTTCAACGGAATGACCTGGATCGGGGCAAACAGCCGCTCGACATCGACGGCGCCAACAGCGATGCCGGAGCTATTGCCGTCGTTGGCTACTGTTTCGGGGAGGCTGGCGTCGAAGCGTTCGAACAGGCGGTGGTCGATATAGGCGTTGGACGACTGGAAATGGAGGTCGTCCCAATCCTTCATCACGACTATCGTGGCCATGCCGTAGCGGGCGGTCGCGTTCTGCTCGACCATTGAATTGCGCGTCAGCGGGTCGCCGTCCCTGTCGGCATATTGGGCATCGTCCGACGTGATCGCCTGATAGACACCGCCCAGATCGATCGTCCAGTCTTTGCCCGCATCGAAGCGAAAGGTGCCGCGGCCGCCGCGGACATGGACGCGGTTCACGTCATTCTGCCCGCGGAGAGGATTGTCGATATAGCCGCCGTCGGTCAGCATATAGCCGACGAGGCGCAGCGCATGGCCATTGTCGCCGATAGGCAGATTGGCGATTGCGGCAATGTCGCCGCCGGGGTCGCCATGCTGCGTTATCGACAGGCCCGCAATCGCCTGCACCGTCATCGCGCGCGGATCGGGGGCTTTCGGCACCACACGGATGATCCCGCCAAGCGATCCGGCGCCATAAAGCGTACCCTGCGGCCCTTCGAGTATCTCGACATTGTCGACGTCATAGAGACGCAGGTCAGGATCGGGCGCGTTATAGCTGAGCCGGATATCGCCAAGATATTGGCCGACCGTCGACTGCGTCGGGCCGGTGAAGCTCGAATCGGCGATGCCGCGAATGAACAGCTTGTTGCGGCCCGACCCCAGATGCGTCGAGGAGACGGTGGCGGTTCGCGACAGGATCGAGTCCATTCCGCGCTCGCCGCCGAACGACAGGTCGCCGCCATCCAATTTGGTGACGACACCAGCAAAGTGCGAAAGAGGGAGGTTGGTCTTCGATGCGGTGACGATGATTTCGTCCTGCGCTTCCGCGACGGTGTCTTGCGAGCGCTCGCGCATCGCGGCCTGCACGACCGGGCGCGGCGGGGGGCGGTGTGCGAGCCGGGGCGGGGGCGCGCGGCGCTCGATCCGCCAGCTCGTCGCGCTGACCCTGACTGCGTGTGCGTCCGAGCCTGCCAGCAATCGCCGGATCGCTTCTTCGACACTCATCCGTCCGCGCACCGATTTGACGCGCGCTTGCCAGAGCTTCGCATCGACGACGCTGATGCTCACTCCGGCCTGCCGACTGATCAGCGGCAACACGCTGGACAGATTACCTTTGGGCACATCGAAGGCGCGCTCTTCCGCCGCCCGTACCTGCGCAGGCAGGCACAGCGCAATCGCTGCGACGGCAAGAGAGAGGCGCGGGTTCATGCTCAGCGGGTCAATATCCAGCCATCGCCTTGCCGTTTGGCCTTGGTGCCCGACAGGGCAGTGAGGTCGGCGATCGTGCGGTTGCGATTCTTGTCGACAATGAGCGCGCCGCGGAAGGACAGGCCAGCGGCCTCTGGGGCGATGCTCACCTGCATCCCGGCGGTGCGCTTCAGATCCTCGGCGACGACTGCCAGCGGGGTGCCGTTATAGACGAGCAGGCCGGTGCGCCAGCCGCCGACGCTGGCGACATCGATGTCTTGAACAATCGGCGGTTTGCGGTCGCCGTCGCGCGCTTCGATGCCCTTGCCAGCGACGAGGCGGACCTTGTCGCGATCGGGGTTGTAAAGGACGATGCCTTCCGAAACCGCGACCGACGTCTGACGGTCACGGCGCACGACGTTGAACGCAGTGCCAAGGTCGACGATCTTCGCGCCGCCCGCCTCGACGACGAACGGATCGCCGTCGCGGTGGACGACATGGAACATCGCTTCGCCCGATTCCAGCCGGGCAAAGCGCGGCCGCTCGGCGTCGATCTCGACCACCGAGGCGCCGTTGATCTCGATTTTCGACCCATCGGAGAGTGCGATCGTGCGATGTTCGCCCGCCGCAGTCTCGATCCGGTTCGAATTGCCGAACAGCCCGGGGTTCGACAGAGTGATCGCGCCGACCACTGCCGCCGCCATCGCGCCGCCGAACCATGCGCGGCGGGAAGTGCGGCGCGGCGCAGTGGGCATGACGGTGACCGCAGGCGCGGGCATCGGGGGCAGGCCTTCCAGATCCTCGTCGAGGCTGGCGATCGCATCATAGATAGCGGCGTGATCGGGGTCTTCGGCAAGCCAGTCGGCGAACCCGTCCCAGTCGGTGAAGGCGGGGTCGCGCTGACGGATCACCCAATCGATCGCGCGTGCTTCGGCGTTTGCCATGTCAGCTTGCATCGAACTGCCTCCGTATCACGACAAGCGCCGCATAGACCTTGCGCAGATCGGCTTCGACGGTGCTCAGGCTGACTCCCATTTCAATCGCTATATCGCGCTGGTTCAGGCCATCGACGCGGAACCGGTGGAAGATGCGCGCGGGGCGGTCGCCCGTTGCGGCAATGGCTTTCTCGACGAGCGTCAGCTGCTCGCGTGCGATCAGCGACGCATCGGTCGAGGGGCTGTGCGTTGCGGCGGTCTCGCCCCATGCCTTGTCGCGCAACTCGCGCTGCCGCACCGAGCGATAGCGGTCGAGCATCAGATTGTTCGCGGCGCGCATGATATAGGGCAGGGGCTCGGCAATCGGACCGGTGGGGCGGTCGGTCAGGCGCATCCACAAATCCTGAAACAGATCCTCGGCTGCGTCGCCCGCGCCGCGCACCGTCAGAAAGCGGACGATGCGGTCCCGGTTGGCGAGCAATACGCCTTCGATGCCTTGGGCGGCCTCGGTTCGATCTCGCGACTCTGTCATGGATTGCTTGCTTTGGAACGCCATCTTCTGTCGGTCAGCGCCATTTCGCCCTGCGCCATACGTCCCCCTGATGACGTCGTCATATAGCGTCCACGCTCCGCCGCGCAACTGCGGCGCCGGATAAGAAGGAGTGGACCGTGCAAGCATCTGTTTCTTTGTCTCTTTGTGCCTAGGCAGGGGGGAAGCGAGGGTAGGGGTAAGCTTCCCCCCTGCGGGCGGGGCCGGCCGGGGGGCTAGAGGCCGACCCGCAGACTCGCACGGAAAGCCCAGCCGATATGGCTCTGCTGTTCTTCCGCGGAGACTTCACCGGCGACCTGGAAGGCCGAGTTTCCGGCGATGCCACGGAAACGGCCGACCCAGCCGCTCGTGCGATCATCAGGAGTGAGAGTGAAGGGGGTGCCGTCCTTGAACGACGCCGTCGTCGCGCCGAGCGTGCCGCTGACGATCTGGCGGCGGCCGCCTTCGAGTTCGAAACGCGTCCAGCCGTCATATTGATCGGTGCCGCCGAAATCGAGGCCGATGGCGACGGTGCCCGACACGGCAAGTTCGTCGCTGTCGCGGCTCAGCACCTTGAGATCGAGCGCGTCGCCGCCGCCGGTTTCCTGATAGCCGTCCTCTTTCAGCTTGAAATAGTCGACTGCGACCATCGGGCGGAAGCTCAGGCCGCCGAGACGCGTGTCATAGGCGACCGAACCCGAGGCCGACCACAAAGTGCCGTCCCATTTGCCCTTCATCGTCTTTTCAACATCCTCGGCGCCCGCTTCGGCGCGGAAGATACGCGTGCCCTTCATGCTGATCGGAGCGCCCGAGACGCGTGCGTTGGCGAGGAAGCCGTCCGAACGCAGGCGCCAGTGCAACGCGCCTTCGAACTGGCTGGTGCTGACTTCATTGGCGTTGCTGCCATTGCCGTCCTTGCCGTTGAGGAAGGCGATCGAGCCGCCGAAATTGCCGAGGTTGCTCTTGATTTCGGCGCCCGCCGAAATGCCCCAGCCGCTGACGTCATAGCTCGCGGTATCGCCGACGCTTTTTGACGTGCCCCAGACCGCCTGGTTGACCCAATAGCCCCATTTGCCCTCGTCCTGAAACGGCGCGTTGGGATCCTGAAGATAGCGGGACAGCGCGCGCGAACCCGTCGTGACGGTTTCGAAAACGCCGCCTTCATGTTCGGGCAGCATCTGACCGAGCTGGTTGCGGAACTGCGCGCCGTCGGTGATGCCGAGGAACACATCCTCGATCTTTTGGTCGGCAATCACGGCGTCGAGCACCGCGTCGAACGCGCCCGATTCCGAGCGGTTGAGCCCGAGTTCGGTCGTGCTCTTGCGCGACACGTCGACGATCAGCTGCGTGGCGTTCGACGTCAGCGTGCCCTTGTAGAGGAAGGGCAGCAGCGTTTGCGACGCCGTCAGGTTGCTCGCGCCGGTCAGAGTTCCGGCGGTCAGCACGATATGCTTGCCCTCGGCCTTTTCGATGCTCGACAGCTTGAGTGCGAGTTTCGATTCCGCGCCAAAGCTGGCGTTGCCGCTCACCTGAAGATTGGTGCCGGTGGTGCCGGTATCGAGCATCACGCCTAGCGTGCCCTTGTCAGTGACGGCGAGCGACGAAATCGTCGCGGCGCCGCCGACGTCGAAGGTGCCGCCGCTGACGGCGACCGCAAGGCCCTGCGAATTGGCGAGCGTGCCCGAGAAGACCGACGTGCCGCCGATCGTCAGGCTGTCGGTGCCGCCGCCAAAGTCCGCCAGACCGGTGAACTTCGAGGTTCCGGCGAGCGACATCGTGTCGCTACCGGCGCCGAAGCGGGCGTTGCCGGCGTAAGTCGCGTCGCCCGACAGCGCGAGCTTGTTGTTGCCGGCGCCGAAGAAGCTGTTGCCCTTCACCGACCCGTCGGCGATGTCGAACACATCATTGCCGCCGCCGAAGCGGATGTCGCCGACAATGCTGGGAGCGGTGATGCCTGCGGCAACGGCGGTCTGCTTGACCGTCGCACCATTGTTGTTCGCCGACACGTCGATTGCGAGGTTGCGGTCCGACGTGGCGAGCGCGCCGGTCGCGCTGATCGTGCCACTGTTCTCGACCGTGCCGACCTTGCCCGACAGATCGACGATGGCGCGCGCGGTTCCGTTGTCGCCGCCGGTCTTTGCAGTGATCGAACCGCTGTTGCGGATCATCGCGACGTCGCCGCCGGCTTCGATCAGCACCGCGGTGGCAACGGCGCCTGCGGCATTGCCGCCGGTCGTCGCTTCAATTTTGCCCGCATTGCGGATTTCGGGGGTCGTGGCGCCGCTGCCGATGCGGATGGCGGTTGCTGCGGTGTCTTTCGACAATGCGGTTACGCTGCCGGTCGCACCGATGCCGATGCCGCCCGCAATATTGACCGCCCCGCCGAGGCCGCCGACCTGAATAGCATTGCCATCCTTGCCGGTGTAGAGCCCGTTGCCGAGCACTGCGCCGTCGATGATGAAGCCGAAGCCGGTGCCGGTTCCCGCGACCGGACCGATCGTCACTGCGCGGTCAGCCGAGCCAATGCGGATCGCAGCCGCCGAACCGAAAGACCGCACAACGGCGCTGCCTTCCTTGTCGTCGTCGATGCCGTCCTTGTCCTCATCCTTGTCAGTGGTGCTGCTGTCCTTCGGGGGAACCGCGAGGATGATGCCGCCGGTCACATTGCCTTCAACCGACAAGGCGTTGCCACCGATCAGCAGATCGTCGGCGTCAAGTTTTGACGTATCGGTCGGGGGGGTCGTGAAGCGATAACCAGTGGCGGTGAGATTGCCCTGCACGACAAGCGCGCCCGTGATGTTGCCGGTGAGACGAGCGCCGATCGCATCGACGCCGGTCGCAGCTATCGTGCCGGCAAGGCGGACATTGCCCGTCACGTCCTGCAGCCCGATGCCAACAGCGCGATCGCCGAGGACCGTGACGGTACCGTCGTTGGTGAAATTGCCGGTCAGCGGTCCGCCCAGGCGGATGCCCGCCGAATTATTGCCCTTGATCGCGATAGCGCCGCTGTTGACGATGGCCCCGGTGAAGGCGCCTGCGGTCGCGATGCCGACGCGGTTGTTGCCGATCGCAAAGGTGCCGTCGATGTCGCCGTCATTGTCGATGTCGGTCGGCGCATAGGTTTCGCCGATGGTGATCTTGCCGGTCGCGCTGTTCGTGATCGCGCCCGACGTGCCCGCGCCGGCGAGGATGCCTGTTGCACCGTCAACATTGCTGAACTCGATCGTGCCTTCGTTGACGACCTTGTTATTGCTGTCGATCGTTATCGCCGGGCCCGTGACGGTCGGCTTGATCGATCCTGCTGCGACGACCTTGATGTCGTCGGCTGCGCCAGACTTGATGGTCGACGTGCGCACCGGCGCCGTGGTGGCTGTACTGATCGTCGTCTCGGCATAAGCCGCGGTCGAAAGGAGGGTGGCCAGGCAGGTGGAGGCCAGCAAGGTCTTGCGCATCGAGTTCCTCTTGTGATCGGAGCCGGAATGTCTTCCCGGCGATAATCACAAGACGGAGCAGCGTTCGTGCAGCCTTGGAAAAAAATGCTCTTTAGCTGCGCGGAGCAATTTCGATCAGTTTGAGGCCGAGTGTCGAGGCATTCTGAACCGCTTCTTCGCGGCTGTTGGCGCGCAATTTTCGCATCACATTCTTGAGATGCCATTTGACCGTTTCGGGCGCGAGTTGCAGCGTTCGGGCGATTTCCTTGTTCGATTCCCCGGCGTTGAGCGAACTCAAAATCTCGATCTCCCGTTCGGTCAAAAAGGAGAAGGCTTCGCCCGGCGCGGCGGCATGGGTGCTTTCGAGCGCTGGATTGCGGCGCGATGGTTCGGCGAGTTTGAGCAGCGCGAGAAACGATCCCGACGAATAGGCTTCGCTGCAGAAATTCTGCACGGCGCGGACTCCGGTCACATCGAGCACATCGACGATCGTGCGGCGGAAACCGGCGCTGGCCGCATGGTTGAGGAAGCGCACCGTCTCCAGCTCGACCATTTTGTCGCAGCGACCGCTGAGTTGCGGAAGGATGTTGAGCAACGTTGCGGCAGCGCGCAGTTCGGCGTCGTCGGCGTTGGAGGCCAACCGGAGAAGCCGCTCGGCCACCGTTGTGAGCCGCGCGCGGTCGCCATTCGCAATTGCTTCATAAGCGCGGACTTCGGAAAGGAGCGCGAAGGAGCGCCCCGCGGCCGAAAGCGGATCGAGCACCGCGGCTTCTTCGTCCGCCATCGCGACGACCGCTTCGGGATCGATCGTCTGCGGCAGGCGAAGTCTGGCGCGCTCCACGATGCACATGGCCTTGAGCGGTGCCCAGCCGCGCTCGAATGCGACGATTTCGGCGCGATCGATAAGCGATGCGGCGCGGTCGGTGCGCCCCATATTTGCCGCGGCACGAATGGCGACAAGGAAGGCCGGGATCAAGGCGTCCTGAAACGGACTATTTTCGAGCAGCGGAAGCGCCTGCGCGGCAAGGTTGGCGGCGGTCGCCATGTCGTCGCGCTCATAACAGCATCGTGCGAGACCGGCTTCGATCAGCGCCGACGCGAGATTGGACCCCGGCGTTTCGGCGCGGCCGTCGCGAAGCACCCGCTCGGCGTCGGCGAGTTGTCCCTGCGCACGCGACAGCGCTGATCTTGCACATACGGCGAGCGCCTGTGGCAAAGTCAGCGATGGTCCCGCACCTCGTAACATCAGCGGTCGAAGCGCATCATGAACCAGCCCGAACAGACCGCGCTTCAAAGCGCCATGCGCCAACACGGTGCGAACCATTGCGATGGCGAAATCCGAAAGCCCGTGGGGGGTCGCGAGCAATTGATCGCACATCTCAGCGGCATCGGTGAATTTGTCGTCGTGATACGCATGATGCACCAGAGCGACTGCGCGGGCTTCGTCGACCGCACCCGTAGCTTTCAGCTTAGCGATCATAATGGGCGCTTCGGGAGCGGAGAGGAGCGTCTGCAACCAAGCCTGCGCCTGAATGAGCGCCGGGCGCACGAATATATGCGTGGCAGGCAGTCCGCCAATCCACGTCGCCGCGCGCGATAACTCGCCTCGCTCGACCATCGGCATGATCATCGCGGCCAGTTGGTCGGCGGCTTGGTCGAAATCGCCTGCCAGTGCCGCCTGCTCGGCGGCTTCGGCAATCATCATCTGCCCGGTAAAATAGCGCGCAGCGACACGGTGCAATTGAGGCAGGGCATCCGCATCGGTTTCCAAGTGCCTACGAAGCACGGCCCGGAATGCCGGGTGGAGACGATACCACCCGCTGCGATCGGCAATGGTTTCGATGAACAGGCCGCGTGCGTCGAGGTCGCCCAGCAAGGCGCTGCAGTCTTTCTCGCCGCTAAGAAGTTGGCAAAGCTCGGCGTTGAACTGCGAAGCGACCGCACAGCGCTGAAGGACAAGCCGTTCGCCGTCCGATAAAATATCGAGCAGGGGCGCCAGTTGATGGGCGACACGCTCGATCAACGCCGCTTGCGCTTTCGACTGGCGTGCGAGCCTCACCCCCGCGGGCCATCCCTCGATTAAATGGTTGCATTCGGTGCCGCTCCGCGGATCGGCGGCGGTGTCGGCGCCTTGCAGAAACTGTTGAACCTCTTCGTCAGCAAGTCGAAGCTCGCCGCAGCCGATCGAAAGCGCCATGCCCCGGCGTTCGGCATCGCTGATTGCCAGGACCGACGCGCAGCGGCTCGATAACAGCAACCGCAAAGGGGCGGGGGGATGGCGAAGCAGGCGGTTAAGCACGTCGATCGTCCGCGGGTCGGTCAGCCGGTCAATATCGTCGAGGACGAGGAGGAGCGGCTGGTCGCTCGCTTCGATCCGGTCGGCAAGAGCGGCGGCGAGCGTGGCTGCCGGGCTTGGCGCCGACGAAAGCTCGACGAGACTGTCTTCCGCGGGCGCACCGCGTGCCAGCCGGACGGCTTCAAACAAATGCCCTGCGGCCGCCGGTTCATTGTCCTCGGGATCGAAGGATATCCAGCCAGCCGACCAGCCAATCGACCTCGCGTGCGCGAACAGGGTCGCGGCGAAGGCCGTTTTGCCATATCCGGCAGGCGCCCGGACGACGCAAATCTCGTGCATCGCAACGGTATCGAGCCAGCCCTGCCAGCGCTCGATCCCGACAAGATCGGAGGGAAAACGTGGCGGCGCATATTTTCCGCGCGCCGACGGCATAACGCGATGCAGCGTGGCAGCCCGATGCTGCGCCTTGGCTTCTATCCTCATTCCCGGCTGGATGGTCATATCTTCGCCCTCCATCTGGCCACCATGGCTATAGCCATGCGGCGCAGACCGCAAGCGTCCCCCCCATCGCTCCCCCCGCCACCCGGTCTGTCATTCGGAGGGCGCGCGCCATAGCCTCCATCATATCGAAGGGCTCACACAGAATGGGCTCGAACCGTGGGAGAAAAGGCGTGACGAAGAAGGCTATCCTGGCAAGCTGCTTGTCCACCACCATTTTGTTCGGCTGGCATGGCACCGCCCATGCGCAGGAGGCGACCTCCGCCGCGCCCGCGGCTGCAGAGGAAAGTGGCGGCATCGCCGAAATCGTGGTCACCGCGCAGAAACGCGAACAGCGGTTGCAGGATGTTCCGGCGGCCGTTTCTGCGATCGGCGGCGATGCACTTCAGGCGCGCGGCATCAACGAAACCTCCGACCTGATGGGTGCGGTGCCGAGCCTGCAGATCTCGACCCCCTATGGCAAAACCCAGCCCAATTTCTCGCTCCGGGGCATCTCGGTCGCGAATGAGTTCTCGGCCTCGACCGCATCGCCGGTCGGCGTCTATGTCGACGAAGTTTATCAGAGCTTTCGTGCCAGCCACGGCGGCCAGCTCTACGATATCGACCGCGTCGAAGTGCTTCGCGGGCCGCAGGGCACGCTGTACGGCCGCAACACGACTGGAGGCGCAATAAGCTTCTTCACCAAAAGGCCGGGACTGTCGGGCGACGAAGGCTATTTCACGCTCGGCTATGCCAATTATAACACCAAGACGGTCGAAGGCGGCTTCGACAAGACGCTCATCCCCGACGTGCTGGGTGTTCGCGTTGCCGGCACCGTCGCGAAGGGCGGCGGCTGGCAATATAATCCCGCGCAGGACCGCAAGGTGGCTACCACCGACTCGATCGCGGGCCGCATTTCGCTGCGTTGGAAGCCCAGCGACGCTCTGGACATCAACCTGAAGGCCTATGCCGCGAAGGACGATCCGTGGACGGCCAACGCCTATTCGATCGGCCAGTTCGCGAACGGCGAAGATATCGTGGGCTATTCGCGCTTCAATCTGGCTCAGAACGGTGGGCGCCCGCTGGGCAGGAATGAGGTATCCGCCGATCAGGGCGGCAAGTCGCTCTCCTCATCCAAGGGCGTCGCGCTCAACATCGCGATGGAACTCAACGACTATTTCACGCTGACCTCGATCACCGGCTATGACACCGGCAAATACAGCATTTCGCCCAATGATTGCGACGGCTCGCCGCTGGACGTCTGCTCGATCCGATTCAACAGCACGAGCAAGAATTTCAACCAGGATCTGCGGCTGAACTATTCCGACGACAGCATCGATTTCGTCGGGGGGCTCTATTATGGTCAGGACACCATCAAGACTCGGAATCAACCCGACTTCTTTGGGGCGCTCCGGCCGATGCTGCTGGGGCTCGGCGTTCCGGGCGGTTACAATAATGCCGCTATCGGGACTCCCGACTCCATCCGTACCCTGCCGGCCTTCGCGCTCGACCCGACGCTCACGCCGACGTCGCCGGGCTTTTGCGCGCCGGTCGTCGTCAACCCGAACGGCTTTTTTGATGCCCGCACACTGGTCGCGTATCAGACCGACGCCGCGATCAACAATACGGGCAATTTCCCGGCGGGCGGCGCCTATTATCAAGGATGTCTGGCCGCAGGCGCCGGGCCCTTCGGTCCGATCCTGGGCGAACAGAATTTCGACGTCCGCCGCCCGTCCAAGGCCATCTATGGTGACCTGACCTGGAAGGCGACCGACAAACTGACCGTCGCCGTCGGTCTCCGCTACACGATGGACAAGGTCCAGTTCCGCAACGGCAGCACGTTCATCTATGCGCTCGATGGGGTAACGCCTGCCACCAATCTGATCCCCTATTCGGCCACCTACAACCCCAATCTGCCGAAGATGAACATGCAGGAAAAGGCAAACCGGCTGACCGGCCGCGCGAACATCAGCTATCAGTTCGCCGACGATATCATGGGCTATCTGCAATATAGCCGCGGCTATCGCAGCGGCAGCTATAATGGCCTGGCCTATCAGGGTGTGAACCAGGTCTATTATATCAAGCCGGAGAAGGTGAACGCCTATGAAGGCGGGCTCAAGACTCAGTTCCTCGATCGCCGCGTCCAGCTCAATCTGGCCGGTTTCTATTACGACTATTCGAATCAGCAGACGACGCAGGTCGTCGGTGCCACGACCTTTACACGCAGCGCCAACGGTCGCGTGTGGGGCGGCGAGGCCGAGCTGACCGTCGCGCCGATTGACGGGCTGCAGATCAACGCCGCGCTAGGCTATCTCAACAGCAAATATAAGGGGAATGTCGTCGACCCCAATGATCCGGCGACGCAGTTCACCCGCAATGTGAACGGCAATCCCTTTCCCAATGCGCCTGAAATCACGTTCAATGCCGGGTTCGACTGGGACATTTTCGAGCGGGGTGAGAGCAAGCTGACCTTGCGCGGCGACGCCAGCTATATGGGCAAATATTATTTCGACGCCTTTGGCGATTATGGTCAGCAGCCATGCGACCGTGCAGGCACCCCCGGCAACGTCCGCCCCGCCGGCGTCGCCTTTACGTGTGGCAATCCCGGCTATTGGCTCGTGAACAGCCGCCTGACCTATCAAGCTAACGACAATCTGTCGGTCAGCGCGTGGGT
>JAURVS010000390.1 GCA_030655355.1 Sphingopyxis sp. | reverse complement strand
CCCCGCGCCCGCGTCCCACAGCTTGGCCGACACGGTCGATTCATAGCGCGGGACAAAGCCTTCGAGCATATGGCTCGCAGCCGTCGTCTGGACGCCGTTCGTTGCGAACAGATCCTTCATGCCGATCGGTACGCCCGACAGGGGCTTCAGCGTGCCCGCGGCACGATCGGCATCGGCCTGCTTCGCCGCGTTCAGCGCATGTTCTGGCGTTTCGACGATGAATGCATTGAGCGCTTTCGCGCCCGCGACATTGGCGCTGAACGCTTCGGCGACTTCGACGGCGCTGAAATCGCCCGCGCGATGCCCGTCGCGGATTCCGGCGACGGTCAGGTTGGTGAGATCAGTCATTATTCGATCACCTTGGGAACGCCAAAGAAGCCATGCTGCGCCGCCGGAGCGTTCGCCAGCACATCGTCGCGGCGGTTGCCGCCAGTCAGCGGGTCGGCGTCGATGACATCGTCGCGCAGCCGCAGGACATTCGGGATCACCGCCGTCATCGGCTCGACCCCGGTCACATCGACTTCGCCGAGTTGCTCGACCCAGCCCAAAATGCCGTTCAATTCGCCTTCCATCGCGGCGGCTTCGGCATCGCTGATGGCGATGCGCGCCAGCGACGCGATTTTCCTTACTGTTGCCTGATCGATTGCCATTCTTATCGCCTTTTCGGGAGAAGCTGCGCCGCTAGCATCCTCACCGGATCGCTTCAACCTATGGCTACTCGAAAGTCGATGTCTCCGGTGCGCCATCGACCAAGATGCGGCGCTGTTGCAGCGCCTCGACCTCGATATGCGCTTTCGACAGATCGACGTCGGGCTTCCTCGCGACTGTCGGCTTCGCGCGATCGCCCTGCACCCACTCGCCCGCATCGTTCAGCGTCACGAAATCGAAATTGAGCGAGTCGCCGGGCTCATTCTGGCCCATTACGCCGATCCGCTTGTCGTCGAGCCACACTGCGACGCACGCTTTTGCCCCGCTGCACATATAAGTCTTCGATATGCGATCGAGCGCTGCCGCGGGCAGCGTGCGCCCGGCCGGCACAATCCGCAACCGCTCGGCGATCGGTTTGAGCAGCTTCGGCCCCTCGGGGCCCATCAAATCCCAGCGATTCTTCGCGGCCAGCGCCGATTTCGCCGCGTCGGCGCGCGCCCTGTTCGGCGACCGCTCCAGCTCCTTCAGCGCCGCGCGCCCGCTCGGCCCGAAATCATAGGCCAGCGCCGCCCAGTCGAACTTCTCGACCGGCGTCGCCCCCGACTTGAGCCGCGCGAGTTGATCGCGCGTCGAAATCGCCCCGAAATCGAGGATCGGCAACGCGAGGAACAGCGCAAGCAGAGCGAGCCCGATCGCCAATTTCTGTTGCAGCGGCCGCAGCAGATCGTCGAAATCGCGCCGCCCCTTCACCACCGCCCACAGCCCCGAAAGTCCATAGGACAGCGCGATGATCGCCGCGATCACGCCCCAGATGCGCTCTGGCGTCCAGCCATATTGGATCACGCGCAAATGCATCGAATAATAAGCGATCCCGGCGAGCGGCAGCACCGCGACCGCCAGCACCGGCGCGGCCCAGCGCAGCATCGGGTTCGTCGCGCGGTCGTCGCTGCCATTGCCGATCACCGCATTCGCCAGCAACACCGCAAACGCCGCCGCCGCCATCATCAGCGCGGCGGTCGAAAAGCCCGAATCCCACAATTTCTGCAAACCCGTCCCGGCGAGCGACAGCAGGAACAGCACCAGCGCGACTGCCAGCACCGGCGCCAGCACCGCGAGCACGATCATCACCAGACGCTGTAGCGTCGACACCAATTTGTCGCGCTCACGCAGCAATCCCACCGCGCCGCCGAACGCCGCGCCCGCGAGCAACCAGCCGAACCATTCGTCGTTGAGCAGGTCGAAAATCAGGTTGATACCGATCAGCTTGAACATCTGCCCGATCAGCACGGTGAGCAGGAAAGTGATCCCGACGAACGCGAGGCTCGCCGCGCCGATCACCGCATCGGTCCAAGCATGACTGTGAAGCCGCTCGTAGGGCATCCACCACAGCTTCCAGAAGCGCCAGTCTGGCGCCACGTCGCGCCGTGTCTGAAACAGGGGTGTCGCGACAAGGACCGCGAGCATTCCCGACCAGAATGGCCATTCGACCGGATTGCCCTGAATATTATACGCTGCGGTTTGCCACGCGATCAGCCCGAGGATCGCGCCCCAGATCAATGCAAACCCCAGCGCCCACTGCCAGCGCCGCAGTTCGACCCCCAGCACAAACACCACCGCAGCGACCGCAACCGCGGTAGCCATCGCGCTCCGCCAATGCGACAATGCATCCTCATAATGATGATCGATCAGCAGGTGAAAGCTCAGGCCCGCAACGGCGCAGATCGCCGCCATGATCCACGGCCGCAGCGGCCAGGGCAGATCATTGTCGTCGAGACGTGCCGAAACGCGCGGCGACGTAGGGAACGAATCGACGGCGGTGGTGTCATTTGTGTCGGTCATGACGACAATCTGGGCTTGTTTCGCCTGCGCGGGCAAGCCAAAGCTGCGCGCGCTTTACGGAACCAACCGGCGTTGCCGTTCGTGTCGAGCGAAGTAAATAAGCCCCAAACCAACGCCTTCCCCTCCCCAATGGAGCCCAAATGGCCCGCAAATTCCTCTACTTCATTGCCGCGATCATCATTCTCATTCTGGCCGCCGGGGTCGTGTACCAACTCTTCCCGGGCTGGATCGCACGCACGGCCTTCGTGCCGAGCACCGAATTCAAGCCGCAGGCTGCGGTTGCGCCAAACGCCTATGGTGATCCGAAAATGTGGTTCGCGCGCCCCGGTATGGAAAAAGATCCATCTGCCTGGCGTCCGGCTGCCGACGGCAGTGAAACGCCGGGGACCGAAAACGCCCCGACCGGCGACCAACTCATTCCGCCCGCCAATGCAGCAATCCCCACGACGCCCAAGGGTGATGCGGCAATCTTCTTCGTCCACCCGACCAGCTACTACAGCCGCTCGAGCTGGAACGCCCCGCTTGAGGATCGCGATTCCGACCATCGCGCCAATCTGTTCGTGCAGGGGATGGCGAGCGCTTTTGCCGATGCGGGTGAAATCTGGGCGCCGCGCTATCGTCAGGCGACGCTCGGCGCGTTCCTCGCCGAAGACCGCGTGACCGCGGGCAAGGCGATCGATTCCGCTTATCGCGACGTCGAGGAAGCCTTTGACGCCTTCCTCGCCGCGCAACCGAAGAACAAACCGATCATCCTCGCGGGCCACAGCCAGGGCGCGCTTCATCTCACCACGCTCCTCAAGACGAAGATCGCGGGCACCCCGCTCGCGAAGCGCATCGTCGCGGCCTATGTTATCGGCTGGCCGATCAGCCTCGACACCGACATTGCCGGGCTCGGCCTGCCCGCGTGCCAGACCCCCGAGCAAAAAGGCTGCATCCTCGGCTGGGCGACCTTCGCCGATCCCGCCGACCCCGCAATGGTCACCGCCGCCTATGACGGCACGATCGGCTTCGACGGCCGCCCGCGCGCCGACACGCGGATGCTCTGCACCAATCCGCTGACCGGTATCCCCGACACCGAAGCGCCGCCCGCCGCCAATATCGGCACGCTGAAGCCGACCGAAGGGTTCAAGAGCGGGTCGCTGATCGCGGGCAAGATCGGCGCCAAATGCGACGATACGCGCGGCTTCCTGATGATCGGCGATGCCGACATCGCGAAAAATTATGTCGTCGCGGGCTATGTCCTGCCCGGCAATAATTATCACGTCTACGACATCACCCTGTTCTGGGCGAATGTCCGCGCCGACGCGCTCCGCCGCCT
>JAURVS010000386.1 GCA_030655355.1 Sphingopyxis sp. | reverse complement strand
GCAGCCGGTCGGGCGTCGCCTTCGCCAGCTCGCTGCGAAGTTGATCGTGGCTCGCGCCCTTGAGCCGGTCGACGAAATTGAAGCCCGAAAGCCCCGTCTCCAGACCGCGCAGCGCCTTTTGCAGCGACTCGTGGATCGTGCGGCCGATCGCCATCACTTCGCCGACCGACTTCATCGCGGTCGACAGCACCGCCTCGGCGCCCTTGAATTTCTCGAAGGCAAAGCGCGGAATTTTGGTGACGACATAGTCGATCGTCGGTTCGAACGATGCCGGGGTGACCCCGGTGATGTCGTTCATAATCTCGTCGAGCGTGTATCCAACCGCCAGCTTCGCAGCGACCTTCGCGATCGGGAATCCCGTCGCTTTCGACGCGAGCGCCGACGAACGCGACACGCGCGGGTTCATCTCGATCACGATCAGGCGGCCGTCCTTCGGGTTCACCGCGAACTGCACGTTCGACCCGCCCGTTTCGACCCCGATCTCGCGCAGCACCGCGATGCTCGCGTTGCGCATGATCTGATATTCCTTGTCGGTCAGCGTCAGCGCCGGTGCGACGGTGATGCTGTCGCCGGTATGCACGCCCATCGGATCGACATTTTCGATCGAACAGATGATGATGCAATTGTCCTTGCGGTCGCGGACGACCTCCATCTCATATTCTTTCCAGCCGAGGAGCGATTCCTCGATCAGGACTTCGGTCGTCGGCGAGGCGATCAGGCCGCCGCGGACGATATGTTCGAACTCCTCGCGATTATACGCGATGCCGCCGCCAGTGCCGCCCATGGTAAAGCTGGGGCGGATGATCGACGGCAACCCAGTGCGTTCAAGCACGGCAAACGCCTCGTCGAGCGTGTGCGCAATGCCCGAGCGCGCACTTTCCAGCCCGATCTTGTCCATCGCGTCGCGAAACTTGATCCGGTCCTCGGCCTTGTCGATCGCCTCGGCATCGGCGCCGATCATCTCGACGCCATATTTCGCCAGCGTCCCGTCGTTGAACAAGGCGAGCGCTGTGTTGAGCGCGGTCTGCCCGCCCATCGTCGGCAGCACCGCATCGGGGCGCTCCTTCGCGATGATCTTCGCGACGATCTCGGGCGTGATCGGCTCGACATAGGTCGCGTCGGCCAACTCGGGATCGGTCATGATCGTCGCGGGGTTGGAATTGACGAGGACGATGCGATAGCCCTCCTCTTTCAACGCCTTGATCGCCTGCGTTCCCGAATAGTCGAACTCGCACGCCTGACCGATAACGATCGGGCCGGCACCGATGACGAGGATGGATTGGATGTCGGTTCTTTTGGGCATTAAAAGTGCTTACTTCCAATTTCGGCCAGCTTTTCAAAAGCGGCCTTATCCAGACGGATGGTCTGTGAGAGTTTACCTGGCTTTTCGCGCGTCGGCGGGTCGTAGGTGTCGATTTGGATCAGGCGCTCGCTTTCGCAATCAACCAGTCGAACGATTGCTTCAACATCCTCAAGCGGGCGAGCGTCATCTAGCGGCACAACGGTGAACTTCCTGACAGTTGCCATGGCTCATACGCTCCTCAGCCCACCCACAAACTTCTCGAACAGATAGAAGCTGTCCTGCGGGCCCGGGCTCGCCTCGGGGTGATATTGGACGCTGAACGCGTTCTTGCCCGTGATCGCGATGCCGCAGTTTGATCCGTCGAACAGGCTCTTGTGCGTCTCGACCACGCCGCCCGGCAAGGTCGCCGCATCGACGGCGAAGCCGTGGTTCATGCTGGTGATTTCGACGATGCCGTCTTCCGCACGCTGCACCGGATGGTTCGCGCCGCGATGGCCCTGATGCATCTTCACCGTCTTCGCGCCCGCAGCGAGCGCGAGCAGCTGGTGTCCGAGGCAGATGCCGAAGATCGGGACATTGCGTTCGAGCAATCCCTTGATCACCGGCACGGCATAGTCGCCGGTCGCGGCAGGATCGCCGGGGCCGTTCGACAGGAATACGCCCGCGGGGCGCAACGCAACAATCTCTTCGAGCGAGGTTTTCGCGGGCACCACGGTGACGCGTGCGCCGGCCTCGACGAGATTGCGGAAGATATTGTCCTTCGCGCCATAATCGACCGCGACGACATGCGGCGCGGGATCACCCTCGCGCTTATGATCCGACGCCTCATAGCCCGAGCCAAGATGCCAGATGCCTGCGTCCCAGCTCCCCTGGCGTTCGCGGGTCACCGTCTTGGCAAGGTCCATGCCCTCAAGCCCCGGCCAGCCCTGCGCGAGCATCAACAGCTTTTCGATGTCGAACTTGCCCTCGGCATTATGCGCAACGACCCCGGTCGGCGCGCCGCCGTCGCGGATGCGGCGCGTCAGCGCGCGCGTGTCGATGCCCGCAAGCCCGATCAGCCCCTGCGCCGCCATCCATTCGGGCAAAGTCTGGACGCTGCGGAAATTGCTGGGCAGCGTCGGCAGTTCGCGCGTGACGCAGCCGATTGCCGCGCGCTTTTCGCGTTCCATATCCTCGGGGTTCGCACCGACATTGCCGATGTGCGGAAAAGTGAAAGTGATGATCTGACCCGCATAAGAGGGGTCGGTCAGGATTTCCTGATAGCCGGTCATCGCCGTGTTGAAACAAATCTCGCCCACACCAGCGCCGGCAGCACCATAACCCACGCCCCACAGGATCGTGCCATCGGCAAGGACAAGGACGCCAGTGGCGCCCGATGGCTGGGCCGCAGACGCGGCAGAGGGGTTGGCAGGTGCCATTCAACATGCTCCGGACGGGGGGCTAAACGGCCGACCAAGTAGGCGGCAAAAAAGTGATTCACAAGCTATCGGATTATGAATCTTGCCGCTAGAGAGGGCCTTTCCGAAATTTGCAGCGCATGGGGACACGCATGATTCGTGACGACATCAAGGCTGCGCAGGTTGTCGCGATGAAAAGCGGTGACAAAGCGCGGCTCGGCACCATCCGGCTGATGCTGGCCAAGATCAAGGACAAGGACATCGAACTGCGCACCGGCACCGCGCCGGCCGACGACGATGTACTTGTCACCGATGTGCTCCAGAAAATGGTGAAGCAGCGCCGCGAGTCGATCACCATGTACGAGCAGGGAAACCGCCAGGAGCTCGCCGACATCGAAGCGGCCGAAGTCGCCGTGATCGAAGATTTCCTGCCCGCGCAGCTCTCCGACGACGATGCCGCCGCCGCGATCAAGGCGATCGTGGTGGAAGTGGGCGCCGAGAGCCTGAAGGATATGGGCAAGGTCATGGCCGCGGTGAAAGACCGGCTGGGGAGCCAGCTGGATATGAGCAAGGCGAGCGGCTGGGTTAAGGCGGCGTTGAGCTGAGGCGTTAGCCGAACCTCGCTTTCCGTTCGTGTCGAGCGAAGTCGAGACACCCATCGCATTAGCCAAAACGCGACGCGCATCTCGACTTCGCTCGGTGCGGATGGGTAAAGAGGATGGATGGCGTTTTGGACTTACATCCTGCTTTGTGCTGACGGGCTTTACTACACCGGTCATACGGATGATCTTGAACGCCGCATCGGTCAGCATCAAAGTGGCGCGATCGAAGGTTTCACGTCCTCTCGCAGGCCCGTTCGTCTGATGTGGTCGCAAGACTTTTCGACGCGCTTCGAAGCATTGGATGCAGAACGCCGGATCAAGAAATGGTCGCGAGCGAAAAAGGAAGCCTTGATCCGTGGCGATTGGGAAACTGTGAGCCATTTCGCCAAGCCCCCTCAGGAACGCCATCCCTCTCCGTTCGCATCGAGCGAAGTCGAGATGCCGGGAGGCCATGCGCCCACGATGGGTGTCTCGACTTCGCTCGACACGAACGGAATTGGGACTGAGGGCCTTTCCTCGTGAGCCTCACCCCGCAATGGCTGGACGAATTGCGCTCGCGCGTCACCCTCTCGACGCTCATCGGGCGCACCGTGAAGGTCACGCGCGCGGGCCGCGAGTATAAAGCCTGCTGCCCCTTCCATAACGAAAAGACCCCCAGCTTCACGATCAACGACGAGAAGGGGTTCTACCATTGCTTCGGATGCAGCGCGCATGGCGATGCGATCCGCTGGATGACCGATCAGCGCGGGCTGTCGTTCATGGACGCGGTGAAGGAGCTCGCCGCCGAAGCCGGGATGGAGGTCCCCGCCGCCGATCCGCGCGCCGCGAAAAAGGCCGAGGAGCAGGCGAGCCTGCGCGATGTCGTGCAGGGCGCGGCCGACTGGTTCACGCAGCAACTCGGCAGCAGCAATGGCGCTCCGGCCCGCGAGTATCTGGCCAAGCGCGGCATTTCGGACGCCACCCGTGCGGCCTTTGGCTTCGGGCTGGCGCCCGACAGCCGCAGCGCGTTGAAAGAGGCGCTCAAGAAATTCCCGACCGCGATGCTCGTCGAATCGGGGATGCTGATCGCGGTCGATGACAAGGAGCCTTATGACAGGTTCCGCGGCCGCCTGATGATCCCGATCCGCGACGCGCGCGGGCGCGTGATTGCGTTCGGCGGACGCATTTTGGGCGATGGCGAGCCCAAATATCTGAACTCGCCCGACACGCCGCTTTTCGACAAGGGGCGCGTTCTCTATAATATCGACAAGGCCAGCCCTGCGTCGCGGCAGACGAACCGGATCATTGTCGTCGAAGGCTATATGGACGTGATCGCGCTGGCCGAGGCCGGGATCGGCGACGCGGTCGCGCCGCTCGGCACCGCGCTGACCGAAGCGCAGCTGGGGCTGATCTGGCGGATGGTGCCCGTGCCGCTTCTCTGTTTCGATGGCGACGCCGCGGGACAAAAAGCTGCGATGCGCGCCGCATTGCGCGCCCTGCCCCTGCTCCGCCCGGGCTTCAGCCTAGCCTTTGCGACGTTGCCTCCGGGGCAGGATCCCGACGATATCGTGCGCGCCCGCGGTGCTGATGGCTTTACCGCACTGCTCGACGAGGCACAGCCACTCGTCGAGCGATTGTGGGCGCATGAGGTCGCGGCGGGGCCGCTTGCCACGCCCGAGGAACGCGCTGCGCTCAAGACGCGCGTCCTCGCCCACGCCGACGCGATCGAGGACGCCGACGTCCGTCACCATTATCGCGAAGCCTTTCGCGAGCGGCTCGATGCGCTGTTCGCGCGCAAAATCCCCGAGCGTGCGCAGCGCCAGCCGTGGACGCCGAACCCGCCGCGCGGCGGACAATATGGCGGGGGCAACCGCCGCTTCGGCCCCGACCCGCGTTTGCAACCTCCGGCCGACGAGACGCGCTCCATCGGACAGGCTGGGATTTCCGCGCCGCTCATCGCTGCACTGATCGGCGGATTGCTACGCTATCCGGAGATTATTCGGCGCCATGACGAGGAGTTAGCGAGGCTCTCGATCGGCGACCCGGCCGACGCCGACCTGCTTGACACAATGCTTGACATCGCAATGCGGCAAGAAGGGCTTGATTGCGAGGGGTTGCTTGCCATATTGGAGCCAATGAAAGTGTATAATAGGGCGACGACATTGCTCCGAGCCGATGGAATGCACTTCTCATTCAATCGCTCGCCGAAAAAGAATGAGGCTATCGATCAAGATCGGGCGCAGAGGGAACTTTCCGAGTTTATCTCTCTCGTAAATACGCAGGCGGAGCTGAAAATGCGCCGTCTGCAGGCCGATGAGATTGCGATAGCGAGACTTGATGAACAGTCCCTCGCGGAGCAGCAACGGCTGCGGGCGATGGATGAAGACCTGATGCACCGGCTCCAGGCGTTGCGCGAAGGCGGCGCCTAGAATCGAACCAACTTATTGCCCCTTAGGCAGGAACAAATATGGCCACGAAGAACACCGCTGAAACCGAAACCGACACCGACGGCCCGCTGATCGACCTCAACGAGGCCGACGTCAAAAAGCTGATCGCGCGCGGCAAGAAGCGT
>JAURVS010000216.1 GCA_030655355.1 Sphingopyxis sp. | reverse complement strand
GGCGACCGATCGCGTCATAGGTCGACGGATAGGTGTTGCCGCTGTTGAAGGTCGTCGAACCGATGTTCGAGCCAACCGTCGGCGGATCCTTGTCGAGCAAGTTCATGACCGTCAGCGTCAGTTCGAAGTTGTCGGTAACGGCAGCCCGCGTCGTCAGATCGAACCAGTTGAAGGCTTTGATCTTCTGGAACGCCGGGAAAGCCGGACCATTGCTGCCGAAGTTCGATTCATCCGCATCGAAGGGTTCCTGCTTGGTACCCGAAATGTGACGCCACAGAAGCGAAACGTCGACATCACCGAACGACACCGTGGTGCGCTGGTTGAACGAGAATTTGGGCAGGATCGAACCGACCGAAGTACAGTTGATGCTGTAGTAGCCCACGCATTCACGATTCAGACCGCCAGCTTCTGCACGGAACTTCGAGTGCAGCGTGTAGTTACCGGCAAAGCTCAGCGACAACGCGATGTCGTCAGTGAGATCGGTCTTCCAGCTTGCCGAAACGTCGATCCCGTCGGTCGCCAAGCGGCCGCTGTTGGTCAGCGGCTGCGGAACGCCCGGCGTGGTGCTCGCATCACCGTCAAGGCCACCCGTCGCCGGGTCACGCTGGATCGAGGTGCAAGCCAGCGACGTAGCGCTTGTCGCGGTCAGGGTAGCGAAACATTTCGAGAGAATGTCGCCAACCGTCGGCGTCGTCAGCGCGTTGTTGATGATGATGTTGTAGTAATCGACCGAAAGCGTGAAATTCGGCACGAATTCAGGCTGGAAAATCGCTCCAACCGTCCACGTGTCGGCTTTTTCGGGCTTGTTGTTCGTCGAGTAGCTGAACGAACCGTTGATCTGACCAGCCGAGGGCGGATCGAACGCGGAGATGAAGCCCGCGCCATTTACCGGAGCACCCTGTGCCGCGCAAACTTGACCAAGAAGCGACGTCGCGAGAATCGAGGTGCCTGCACTCTGGCAAGGATCATTCTTCAGATTGACGAGGCCAACGGCATTCGGCGTGAACAGTTCACCGATGTTCGGCGCACGAACGGCACGCTGATAGTTACCGCGCAGCTTCAGGCTGTCGATCGGTTCCCAGGTCAGGCCACCCTTCCAAGTCCAGGTGTCGTAAGTCGGGTTACCGGGCGCATCGACCTTATAATCCGAATAACGCGCACCAGCTTCAAGCGTCAGACCCGCAAACAGCGGAGCAACGACTTCGGCGAAGACTTCGCGAACATCATAGCCACCCTTGACCGGAACGGTTGCACCACCAGCGCCACCCAGCGCGCCGGGGTCCTGCGCCAACTGGTCGGCGAAGACTTCAGCAGTGTATTTGCGATATTCACCACCAACAGCAAATGACACCGGCTCAGCATCTTCTGCTACCGAGAACAGTTCACCCGAGATCAAGCCGCGGACCTGCGCCAGCGACGCGCGGTTACCCGACGTTGCCGGAACGAGCAGGAAGTTGACTTGTTCAGGCGAAATGCTGCCCGACTGTCCAAACACGTTCACGGGGACGCAGCCACCCGACGGGTCGAGGCAAGTGGTCGTGTTCGTCGAACGCAGCGCCTGCTGCAAGCGCGGGATCGAGGCGTAGTTGAGAATGGTCTGCGTATTCTCGCTCTGGCCATAGTTGCCCGAGACTTCGTAACGCAGCGTGTCGGTGATCGACCCACGGACACCCGCCATGAAGTCGAAAATCTGCGTCTTGTAGCTGCTGATACGACCACCAGCTTCGACGAGACGACGACCCAAGTTGGTCGACACTTCCTGATAATTGGGATCGGTGGGGTCAGTCGCGGTGGCTGCAGCGTTGCACTGTGCAACCGTAAGCGTCTGAATGCCCGCCAAAGCCTGGTTGAAGTCGTTGTTGGCGCAGAAGGTGCTCCGCGCACCAGCCGTCATATAGGGGTTGCTAAGCGGAATGAAGACCGGGCTGCTGAACGCACCCGACGGCGCGATGATCGTCTTGACGGTGTTCTGCGAGAACAGGCCGCGGGCGAACACTTCGACCGAATCGCTCACTTCATAACGTGCCGACGTGAACATGTTGTAACGTTCGAACGGCGTCTGGAAGATGTTGTACGGGTTGAAGTTGAACAGAGCGAACTGCGGAACAAGGTTACCTGCTGCATCGATCTGGCGCTGACCAACGTTGTTGATCGAGAAACGCGACGGCGACGCAGTACCCGAAGCGCCCGAGCCCGAACCATCGAACGAATCGACGGTCAGATCCGAAAGCGGACGTTCGCCGCCGAAATAGACGGGATCGGCTTGCTGATAACCGATGCTAAGCACCGCGTTACCGCGACCATCGTCGAAATTTGCACCGATGGTAAGATCGGCACGGAAAATGTTGCCATCGCCGCGCTCGGTGAGCTGCTGGCCAACCGAAAGGTCAACGCCAGCAAAATCGCGCTTGGTGATGAAGTTGACAACACCCGAAACAGCGTCGGCACCGTAGGTCGTGCTCGCGCCGCCGGTCAGCACATCGACGCGCTCGACGAGTGCGAGCGGGATGTTGTTGAGATCGACGTTACCGTTGAGGTTGGCCGGAACGATCCGCTGGCTGTCGAGCAGAACGATGTTGCGGTTCGGGCCGAGGCCACGAAGATCGACGAACGAAGCGCCGCCGTTGCCGTTGTTCACCGACGAGCCGACGTTTGCAGCAACGCCGGGAACGTCGCGAAGAATGTCTTCGGCAACGTTCGACTGGCGAAGCTGGATTTCGTCAGCCGATGTCACGTTGACCGGGCTGGACGTCGTAAGGTTGGGATTGCGAACGAGCGAGCCGGTAACAACGATTTCAGAGTTGTCGGTCGCACCTTCGTCGGCGGCTTCCTGCGCGAAGGCAGGAGCCGAAACCAGGGCGATGCTCAATACGAGCGGCGCAACGCCTAGCTTCAGCTTGGAATGTTGGATTTTCTTCACAGTGCAGTCCCTTGCTACTGGTGGATTGGCTACCTGGACC
>JAURVS010000380.1 GCA_030655355.1 Sphingopyxis sp. | reverse complement strand
CGAGAATCCGTGGGATGAGACTCCCGACTATGTCTATTCGCGCACGGTCAATCCCGAGGACGCGCCCGATACGCCCGAATATATCACGGTCGATTTCGAGCGCGGCGACGGCGTCGCGCTGAACGGCGAAGCGATGTCGCCTGCGACCCTGCTTGCGGCGCTCAATGATCTGGGCCGCAAGCATGGCATCGGCCGCCTCGACCTTGTCGAGAACCGCTATGTCGGGATGAAGTCGCGCGGCATGTATGAAACGCCCGGCGGCGAAATCTATGCCCGCGCGCATCGCGGCATCGAAAGCATCACGCTCGATCGCGGCGCGGCGCACCTCAAAGACGAGCTGATGCCGAAATATGCCGAGCTTATCTACAACGGCTTCTGGTTCGCGCCCGAGCGCGAGATGTTGCAGGCAGCGATCGACCACAGCCAGGAGAAGGTCAGCGGGACGGTGCGGCTCAAGCTCTACAAGGGCAATGCGAGCGTCGTCGGCCGCAAGTCGCCGAACAGCCTCTACAGCGAGCGGCATGTGACCTTCGAGGACGACGCCGGGGCTTACGACCAGAAGGATGCGGCAGGCTTCATCAAGCTCAACGCGCTGCGTCTCAAGCTGCTCGCGAAGCGCGACCGCTAGGGCGGGACGAAATGAAGGGTTAGCAAGGGGTCGCGACCTGCGCTAAGGCGCGATCCATGACTGCGACCCGCTTCTTTTCCGACAATGCCGCGACCGTCCATCCTGTGGTGATGGAGGCGCTGGTGGCCGCCAATCAGGTCGATACGGCTTATGACGGCGACGCGCTCAGCCAATCGCTCGATGCGACCTTTTCGGAGCTGTTCGAGACCGATTGCGAGGTCGTCTGGATTCCGACCGGGACCGCGGCGAACAGCATCATTCTCGCGCATTTTGTGCGGCCTTGGCAGGGTATCCTCTGTTATGAGGAAGCGCATATCGAGGTCGACGAGTGCGGCGCGCCGACCTTTTATTCGGGCGGCGCCAAGATGATGCCGTTGCCGGGGCGCGGCGCCAAGATCGATACCGAGGCGTTGAAAACGCGCATCGCCGGAATTCGTCAGGACGTGCATCAGGTCCAGCCCGCAGCGGTCAGCATCACCAATGCGACCGAATATGGGCTCGCGTGGCGTCCCGAAGAAATCGGCGCGATCAGCGAGATCGCCAAGGGCGCGAAGATGAAGCTGCATATGGATGGGGCGCGCTTTGCCAACGCCGTGGCGTTCCTCGGTTGCGCGCCCGCCGACGTGACATGGCGCGCCGGGGTCGATGCGCTGTCGTTCGGCTTCACCAAAAATGGCGCGATGATGGCCGAGGCGATCGTCTTTTTCGGCGGTAGCGGCGGCGCCGGGGTGCGCGAGCTCAAGAAGCGTGGCGGCCATTTGCTCAGCAAGGGGCGGTTTGTCGCCGCGCAGATCCGCGCGATGCTGGCCAACGACCTTTGGCTCGCCAATGCGCGTGCGGCGAATGCGGGCGCAGCAAAGCTGGCGGCGGCGTGTGGCGGCCGGTTGATGCATCCGGTCGAGGCGAATGAGCTGTTCGTGCGGTTGACGCCCGAAGAGGCGGCAAAGCTGCGCGGCGCCGGGTTCGATTTCTACGACTGGGGCGAAGGCGCGGCGCGGCTCGTCGTCAGCTGGGATCAGGATGCCGAAGCCGTAGCACCGCTTGCGGCGGCGATCGGCGCGCTATGAGCGAGCAGCCGCTGACGCTGCTCAATCCGCGCGTTCTGTTGCCTTTTGCGCTGGTGACGCTGATCTGGGGTTCGACGTGGATCGTTATCACGGGGCAGCTTGGCGTCGTTCCGCCGAGTTGGTCGGTGACCTATCGTTTCGCGGTCGCGGGGGCGGCGATGTTCGCTTTTGCGATGATCCGGCGCGAGACTTTATGGCCGGGCTATCCCGCACTCGCTTTCGCCGTGATCCTCGGGATCGCGCAGTTCGCGCTGAACTTCAACTTCGTCTACCGCGCCGAGCAGCATATCACCTCGGGGCTGGTTGCGGTGCTGTTCGCGCTGCTTATCGTGCCGAACACGCTGTTCGGCCGCGTTTTTCTGAAGACGCCGCTCGCGGGGCGTTTCCTTGCCGGGGCGGGGATCGCGATCGTCGGGGTCGGGATGATGATCGTTCACGAATATCGCGCCGCCGCGCTCGGGCCGGGCGCGGTGCTGACCGGGACCGCCTTCACGCTCGCGGGCGTGATGAGCGCATCGGTCGCCAATGTCATGCAGGGCAGCCGGATCGCGCGCGCGCAATCGATGACGGTGATGCTTGCGTGGGCGATGCTGTTCGGCACGCTTGCTGACGGAACATATGCGTGGATCACGACGGGGCCGCCGGTGATCGATCCGACCGCATCCTATATTGCCGGTGTCCTGTATCTCGGCGTGCTGGCAAGCGCCTTGGCGTTTCCGCTTTATTTCAACGTCATCCGGGCGATCGGACCGGGGCAGGCGGCGTGGTCGAGCGTGCTCGTTCCGATCATTGCGATGGGCTTTTCGACCGTGCTCGAAGGATATCGCTGGGCGCCGCTGTCGATCGCAGGCGGGGTCGTCGCATTGATCGGGCTGGTGATTGCGGTCGCGAAACGGCCCGAACGGCCTTCGGTCAGCGGCAATATGGTATCGGTGCCCGTCAGCGACCGTCCATCCGCCGACGCTTGATCAGCGAATGGGCGGCGTCGTCCGTCCACACCAGATCGAGCTTGTCCTGCGGCACGACTTCGCCATGCGCATCGGTGACGCGGACGTCGACGACGCCCTGATCGGTCATCTTGTTCGCGGTCCGGGCGGCGGCTACGATCGATAGCTGCGGATACGGGCCGACCTCGCGGCCATCGACCAATCCCCACACATTATATGGGGCGGGCCGCGTCATTATCCGGCGCTGATCCGCTCGATGTCGGCGCCGACCGCCTGCAATTTCTCCTCGAGCCGCTCGTATCCGCGGTCGAGGTGATAGACGCGATTGACTTCGGTCGTTCCCTTGGCGGCGAGGCCCGCGATGATCAGGCTCATCGAGGCGCGCAAATCGGTCGCCATCACCGGCGCGCCGACCAGATGGTCGACGCCGCGCACCACGGCGCTGCGGCCGCGCACGTCGATGTCGCAGCCCATGCGCGCCAGTTCGGGAACATGCATATAGCGGTTCTCGAAGATCGTTTCGGTGAACAGCGAAGCGCCCTTGCCGAGCGTCGCCATCGCCATGAACTGCGCCTGCATGTCGGTCGCGAAGCCGGGATATGGCGCCGTCGACAGCGTGACGGGTTCGGCGCGCCCCGACATCGCGACGCGGATGCCGCTCTTCGTTTCCTCGACGGTCGCGCCGGCCTGACGCAGCGCCGCGAGCGTCGCGTCCATTTCGTCGGCTTTCGCGCCGACCAGTTCGACGTCGCCCTCGGTAATCACCGCGGCGCAAGCATAGCTGCCCGCCTCGATACGGTCGGCCATGACGCGGTATGTCGCGCCGTGCAGACGGTCGACGCCTTCGATCGTCAGCGTTTCAGTACCGATACCATCGATATGCGCGCCCATCGCGACGAGGCAATTGCACAGGTCGACGATCTCGGGCTCGCGCGCCGCATTTTCAAGCACGCAGGTGCCCTTGGCGAGCGATGCCGCCATCAGGGCATTTTCGGTCGCGCCGACCGAGACGACGGGAAAGGTGAATTTGCCGCCCGCGAGACGCCCGCCCGGAGCAACGGCTTTGACATAGCCCGAGGTCAATTCGATTTCGGCGCCGAACGCTTCGAGCGCTTTCAGATGGAGGTCGATCGGGCGGTTGCCGATCGCGCAGCCGCCGGGCAGCGACACCGTCGCTTCGCCGGCACGCGCCAGAAGCGGGCCGAGGACGAGGATCGAGGCGCGCATCTTGCGGACGATGTCATAGGGCGCGACCGTCGAGGTCAACGTCGTCGTACGCGCGGTCATCACGCGGCCGAAATCTTCGGGCCGCGAACCCTCGATCGTCGTTGAACAGCCAAGCTGGTTGAGCAGATGCCCAAAGCCGTCGACGTCGGCAAGCCGCGGCAGGTTGCGCAGCGTCAGCGGCTCGTCGGTGAGCAGCGCGCACGGCAACAGGGTAAGCGCCGCATTCTTGGCACCGGAGATGGGGATACGGCCCTTGAGTCGCTGGCCGCCGCGAATGACGATCTGATCCATCGGCTGTCTTTAGCGGATGCACATGCGCGCGCAAGCGGACTGGCTATGGTGCGCGATAAGCTGTGTCGCCGTCGAACTGCGCCTGCGCCTCGCGCTGGCCTTTGCTCATGAAAAAATAGCCGACGACCGAAAGGAGAAACAGCGCCGCGCCGAGCAGCGGGACGCCGCCTTTGACCGCGATCATGAAGGCGATCCAGAGGAGGTTGAAGATGCCCAAAATCAGGAAAATCTTCTGGTTATTCCCCGCAAAGCCATAGACGTCGTGACCGTTCGCGGTGCGGACGCCATGGACGCCTTTCAGGTCGAAGGCATGATAGAGATAAAATCGGCCGCGCGCGCCGGGCACCAGCTCGGCGGCGACATTATCCTTCACCACGGCGTTGCGGATCGTGCGCGCGTTGCCGTCATCCTGCTGAAATGTGATGCTGCGAAAGATCGAGGCGCCGCCCTTGGAACGTTTGAGGTCGGCGGTTTCGACGCTGCCGTCGATGATCGAAGTAGGCATATGTTGGGTTCCCCTGCTGTGGTGCGACCCGGGGAACGGGCAAGCTAATCGATCCGGCGGGATAAGGGAAGTCACGGTTGCAGCTAAGTTGTCGGCGTCGATGCGCTGCTTTCGTCGTGGCATTCCCCGTGAAAATATGAAACTATTCGGCTTGAATCCGGTCGGGCAAGGGCAGCTTTTAACGGAAACGACTTTTCACAGGGGAGAAGGTCATGCGGAATAATGTCGTCACGATCATCACTACAGCCACGTTGATCGCCAGCCAACTTGCCGTCCCGGCGATGCCGCAAGCCACCACCTTGCCCTATCCCCCGCCCGGCGGGCCACAGATTCAGCCGCCGAGGCCCGGCGGCCCGCAAATCCAGCCGCCGCGTCCCGGTGACGGCTATGGCTATCAGGGGACGATCCGCTGCGAGTCGCGGAACAACAACACGCAGCGGTGCAACGTCCGCACCGACAATCGCGTCGACGTGCAACGCGTGCTCGGCGGGCGCTGTTCGAAGGGCCGCGACTGGGGCTTTACCGCGACGCAAATCTGGGTGTCGGGCGGTTGTCGCGCTGAATTCGCTTATGGCTATGCCAATAACGGCGGCGGCTATCCGACTCCGCTGCCGCAGCCGGTCGAGGATTATGCCGGCATATTGAACTGTGAATCGTGGAATTACGCCTATCAGCAATGCAATGTGCCGACGAACAATCGCGTCGAACTGACGCGCAAGATTGCGGGCAAGTGCAACGCCGGGCGCCAATGGGGCTATACCGGCGACTATATCTGGGTGGACAAGGGTTGCCGCGCCGAATTCGGCTATGGCTATCGCAACACGCGCCCGCCCGAAAAGGACAAGGACAAGGGGCCGAGCACTGGCCTGATCATCGGCGGGATCGTCGTCGCGGGCGGGCTGATCGCGCTGCTCGCCAGCCAGAAAAAGAAGAAGGCCGACGGCACGGCGACCAAGGAAGCCGCCGTGACGCATCCCGCGCGCGGACCCGCGACGCTGAGCGCGAACCTCAACAGCCTACCCAGCGCCGCGCGGCCGTCGGTGCAGAATTGCATGACCGATGCGGCGCGGCAAATCGGGATCACGGGCGGAACGCGGTTGTCCTACGACAAGCTGATCTCGCTCGAACAGGGCAATGGCGGCTGGCGCATTCGGGCGACGATGACCGCGACCTATCCCGACGGCGCGAAGCAGGTCGAAATGTTCTGCCGCGCGACGCCGAGCGATATCATCCAGCTCGATTTCACCTAGAAGCGCTGGCAGTTTTCGATATGCCCCGTCATCCGGTCGATGCCGGAGTGGCGGGGCTTGAGATAAAACAGGGTCGGACAAGATGGTGGAGATCGGCAGGCCGCTAGCGGCGCTTTGGTCGCGGGCGTATCTGTTGTTGGCGATGACCGCGCTTTTCTGGGCCGGCAATTCGGTCGTCGGGCGCGCCGCGCGCGATCTCGTGCCCCCCGCTGCGCTCTCTTTCTGGCGCTGGACATTCGCGCTGGCGCTGCTGCTGCCGCTCGCCTGGCCGCATCTGAAGCGCGACTGGCCGGCGCTGCGCGCGCACTGGCCCGTCATGGCCATATTGGGCGCGCTGGGGATCGGAGCGTTCAACACGCTGTTATATACGGGACTGCAAACGACGACCGCGCTCAACTCGATGTTGATCCAGTCGGCGCAACCCGCGCTGATCCTGATGGTCGGCGCGCTCGTCATGCGCGACAGCACGACCGGCAGGCAGATTGTCGGCGTCGCGGTGTCGCTGGCGGGCGTGCTGATCATCTTGTCGCGCGGCGATGCGGGGCTGTTGATGGCGTTGCAGCTGAACGGCGGCGACGCGACGATCGCCTTTGCGGTGCTGCTTTGGGCCTTCTATTCGGTGACGCTGCGAAAGCGGCCGCCGGTGCATCCCCTCAGCTTTCTCGCGACGTCAATCCTTGTCGGCTTGGTGGTGATCATCCCCGTCTATGCACATGAAGTCTGGTCGGGGCGGCTCATCGTTCCTGCGACGGGCAGCGCGTTCGCCATCGCCTATGTCGCGATTTTCCCCTCCTTCCTCGCCTATCTTTTCTTCAATCGCGGAGTCGAACTGATCGGGTCGGCGGCAACCGCGCAATATATGAATGTGATGCCGTTGATGGGCGCGGGGCTGGCGATGCTGTTCCTCGGCGAAACGCTTCACCTGTTCCATGTTGCCGGACTGATACTGGTGGTTGCGGGCATTTTGGTGGCGGGGCGCGGCGTGCAGCCAGCCGCCGCCAAGTGAAGCCTTAGCCGAGCGCCTCTTCGACCTGCGCCAGCCGGTCCTTGCCGAAGAAGATGTCATCGCCGACGAAGAAGGTCGGAATACCGAACGCCCCGCGCGCCACCGCGGCTTCGGTGTTGGCGACGAGCCTCGCCTTGATCTCGGGCTCTTGCGTGCGCGCGAGCAGCGCTGCGCCGTCGAAGCCGTTCGCCGACAGGAAGGTCGAGATGATTTCGGGATCGTCCATCTTCAGCCCCTCTTCCCACATCGCGCGGTTCACCGCGTCGACATAATCGTCGAGCGTGCCTTCATCGTCGGCGACGATCGCGCCGCGCATGATCGTCAGCGTATTCATCGGAAAATGCGGATTGATGCGGAATTTGGTCAGGCCATGCCGCTCGATGAATCGCCGCATCTCGAGATGTTCATAGGCGAGCTTTGCAGGAGCATCGGCATATTGGATCATCGGGGCTCTGTTCCCGGTCGCCTTGAAGATGCCGCCAAGCAAGCAGGGTGTGATGATCAGGTCGGCGCCAGTGCGGTCGAGCAGTTCGGGCAGTGCCTTCATGCAAAGATAGGCGTTGGGGCTGCCGAAATCGAAGATCAGTTCGAGAGTCTTGGTCACCATTTTTCTCCCCATGGACGGAGGTCGAGTTCGTGAGTCCAGGCGCTTCTCGGCTGCTTGTGAAGCATCACATAATTGGCGGCGATGGCATCGGGGTTCAGGATCAGATCCTGCGCTTTCGCATTGTCGAAATCAGGGTGGCGGCCCTTGATGAAGTCGGTGTCGATCGCGCCGTCGATGATCATGTGCGCGACGTGAATGCCTTGCGGTCCGAGTTCGCGCGCCATCGACTGCGCGAGCATGCGAAGCGCGCCCTTCGCGCCCGAAAAGGCCGCGAAGCCCGATCCGCCGCGCAGGCTCGCGGTCGCGCCGGTAAAGATGATCGTGCCGCGGCCGCGCGGGGTCATGCGCTTTGCCGCTTCGCGCCCCATCAGGAACCCGCCGAGGCACGCCATTTCCCAGACTTTGGTATAAACGCGCACGGTCGTCTCGGTGATCGGGAAATTCACATTCGCGCCGATGTTGAACACCGCGACTTCGACCGGGCCGACTTCGGCCTCGACGCGGTCGAACAGCGCGATCATCGCCTCTTCTTCGCGCGCATCGCCGGGGAAAGCCTGTGCCTTGTGCCCGCCATCGCGGATCGACTTTGCGAGCGCTTCGAGCTGGTCGGCATTGCGCTCGCGGCGGTTGACGCAGGCGGTGAGCCCCTCGGCGGCAAAGGCGCGGGCGATGGCGCCGCCGGTGGCGTCTCCGGCTCCGATGATGACGGCTGCGGGATTGGGCATGCGACTCTCCTCTTGCGCCCGATAGTAACTATGATAATCATAGTGACAAGAGAAAAAGGTAATCATGCCCAAACGCGCAAACCTGTCGGATACATTATGCCCCGTCGGCCGTTCGGCGGAACTGCTCGGCGACCGCGCGATCTTGCTGATCCTGCGCGAACTCTTCTTCGGTCGCCGACGTTTCGAACTGATCGCCGCGAACACCGGACTGGGACCGCAACTGGTGTCAGCGCGGCTCAGGATGCTGGTGGACGAAGGGATTGCCGAGCGGCGCGTGTATAATGAGCGCCCGCTGCGCCATGATTATTGGCTGACCGACAAGGGCAAGGCGCTGTTCGATGTCCTCTATGCGATGCGCAATTGGGCCGAGCGCTGGGCCTATGCTCCCGGAGAGACGGGGGAAGGCCCGGCGATCCGCTATGTCCACCGCGCGTGCGGCGCCGATGTCGGCACGGCGACGGTCTGTCCGCAATGCGGTGAGGACCTTCGATATGGTGACCTGAAGGGCGAACCGTCGTCGGCACTCAAGGCCGAGCAGATCGCGCGCACCGGCTAGATCATGCCTTCTCGAGCGTGCATTGCAGCGGATGCTGGCTTTGCCGCGCGGCGTCCATCACCTGATTGACCTTGGTTTCAGCGACTTCATAGCTGAACACGCCGCACACGCCGACGCCCTGCTGGTGGACGTGCAGCATCACCTGCGTCGCCTGTTCGATATCCATGTTGAAGAAGCGTTGCAGGACCATCACGACGAATTCCATCGGCGTATAATCGTCGTTGAGCAGCAGCACCTTATACATCGAGGGCTTTTTCGCCTTCGCGCGCGTGCGCGTGGCAATGCCGACGCCGGGGGTGCCGGGCGAGCCGTCGTCCTTGTCCGCCATGGCGCGGATCAGGGTTATGGTCGAAACTGGAAACATCATGGGCAGGAATATCGCAAGCCGTGGGCGAAGCGCAAGAGGCGCGCGCGCGGATTTTAACCTCTTATTCGCCAGCGGACTGTTTCTGCCGGGCGATTTCCCCCAAAAACAAGAACCGCCCGCTTCGTTAAGAAGCGAGCGGTCTTGGGTGTCGGCGCAGACGGGGGAGGAGGGGAGAGGTGCCCGCGCCAACTAAAGTGAAAGCGCCTTAGGCAGCCTTCAGCTTCGAAGTGATAACCGAAACGCGGTTCGAGATCGGCGCGAAGCTTTCGTTCGTCAGCTTGACGACAAGTTCGCTGGTCTTCGAGGTCTGCGCAACAGCGGCGTCAAAAGCCTTCTTGCTGTTTTCGGCATAGAGCTTGAAGAAATCGGCTGGGGTCTTGACGGCGGTGTAGCCCTTCAGCGCAGCGGTGGTGTCTTCAAAGCTCTTGCGAGCATAGGTGACGCCTTCCTGGCCGAGCGTTTCGATGCCCTTGGCAGCGATCTTGCTGGCTGCAACGATGGCTTCGACGTTCGCCTTGTTGAATTCGACGGCCTCTTCAGCAAGCTTGCTGGTCTTGCTCATCGCTTCCTTGGCCTTCTCGTTGAAGTCGGCGGTCAGGGCTTCGGTGCGGGTCTTCGCTTCGTCAGCGAACTTCTTGACGGTGTCGTTCATGGTCTTGAATCCTTTGGTAGCGGCTGCGACCGGCTTCGGTGCGGCCTTGATGGGCTTGGATGCAATTTTCGCGGCGGCCTTCTTGGGGGCAACCTTCTTGGCGGCGGCCTTCGGGGCAGCAGCCTTTTTCGCGGCCGGCTTGGCTTTTGCCTTCACCGTCTTGATCGTTGCGGGGGCCGTGGCGGCTTTCGCTGCGGCGGGGGCCGTAGCTTCGACCGGAGCGGCGGGAGCCGTCACCGGCTTCGCAGCGGTTTCCAGCGTCGCGGCTTCAAAAGCCTTTTCGGCACTATCAATCTTCGTAGCCATGGGTGGCACTCCTCTATGTTGCACTGCACAATATAGAAGCGGCTTGGCGATTTCAAGGATATTTTTTGTGCAGTGCACAAAAAATTGATGATCGCTGCCTCCGCAGGGCTTATATTCGCTTGATATTACCGCTGTTTGACATAGCGGCCGGGTGCGTCCTCAATCGCCTTTTTCGGGCCTTTTCCGGGGATACGCGCACCTTTTGCCGAGGTTTTTTCGCTGTCGAGCGCCGAGATCCACTCGATCCAATGCGGCCACCAGCTGCCTTTGGTCTCTTCGGCGCCTGCAACAAATTCGTCGAGCGTCGCGGCTTTGCTGTCGCCGGTCCAATATTGATATTTGCCCGCTGCGGGTGGGTTCACCACCCCCGCGATATGTCCCGAGCCCGCGAGCAGAAAGGTCTTGGGACCCGAAAGATGGTCCATCAGGCGCCAGACGCTGGCAAGCGGCGCGATATGATCCTCGCGCCCTGCCTGAATGAAAGCGGGTGTCTGGATCTTCTTGAGATCGATCGGCGTGCCCAACGCCGACAGGCTGTTCGGAATCACCAGCCGGTTGTCGCGGTACAGCTCGACCAGATATTGGCGGTGCCATTTTGCGGGCAGGTTCGTCGTGTCGCCGTTCCAATAGAGAAGGTCGAATGGCGGATAGTCGTTGCCGAGCAGATAATTGCTGACGACATAATTCCAGATCAGATCACGTCCGCGCAGGCTGTTGAAGGTCGCCGCCATATAGCGTCCGTCGAGGAACCCCGGCGCCGACAATTGCTGCAGCAGCGCCAGATAGCTGTCGTCGACGAACATCTTGAGGTCGCCGGCATGTTCGAAATCGACCTGCGCGGTGAAGAAGGTCACTGACTTGACCTTGTCGGCCTCGCCGCGGGCCGACAGGATCGCGAGCGTCGCGGCGAGCGTGGTGCCCGCGACGCAATAGCCGATGGTATGGATCGCCGGGACGTCGAGCACCGCGCGCACCGTGTCGATCGCATCGACCTGCGCCGCAATATAATCGTCCCACACAATCTCGCTCATCGAGGCGTCGGCCGATTTCCACGACACCATGAACACAGACAATCCTTGGCTGACCGCCCAGGCGACGAAACTTTTCGCGGGGTTCAGATCGAGGATATAGAAACGGTTGATCCATGGCGGGAAGATGAGGAGCGGCGCGGCGAACACGTCCTTTGTCGTCGGCTCATATTGGATGAGCTGATAAAGGTCGGTTTCGTGGATCACCTTGCCCGGCGTCGTCGCGATATTGACTCCGACCTCGAACGCGTCGGGATCGACATGGCTCAATTGCCCGCGCGACAAGTCGGTGAGCATATGCTTCAACCCCTTGAGCAGGCTTTCGCCGCGCGTTTCGACCGCGCGCTTGATGACTTCGGGGTTGGTGAGCGCCAGATTGGTCGGCGCCATCGCATCCGCCATCGCCTTTGCGGCAAATTCCATCTTCGCGCGCGCGGCGGGGTCGGGACCTTCGAGCTGGCGCGTCGTCGCCAGCATCTGTTCGGCAAGCAGGCCATAGGTCTGGCGGATCATCGCGAAGACCGGATTGGCGGTCCAGTCAGGATCGGTAAAGCGGCGGTCCTTCGCAGCCTCGGGCGGCGCGTCGGGCGCGATCGGCTGGCCGATGCTGGCGAGCGACGTCCAGAAGGCGACGCCCTGGTCCCACATCTTCGACGATTGCTCGGTCCACAGCTTTGTTGCCGGATTGTCGATCCATTTGGCGGGATCGAACAGCGCGGCGGCGCTGGCATTGCCTTCGTTCGCCTGACCCAGCGCATAGTCGAGCATCATCTGCTGCGCGCGTCCGATCACGCTGATCCAATGCTGCATATCGTCGGGCGACGGCAGGAAGGGGTTGGGAGCTTCGGTCGTCACTTTATTGTCCGTATCGCTCATTTCTGTTCCTGCTGGTCAGTGCGGATAGAAAGCCTATAACAAGCCGCGATGCGGCTGGCGAGGTTGCCGCTCGCGTCAATCACAAGTAACGCGAAAAAGTAACGCAAAGGAGTTGTTCTAGTTTCCCATGTCCGAAGATGAATTCTATCGCATCAAGCGTCTGCCGCCCTATGTCATCGCCGAAGTCAATGCGATGCGTGCGGCCGCCCGCGCCGCGGGAGAAGACATCATCGATCTGGGGATGGGCAATCCCGACCTGCCGCCGCCGGCGCATGTGATCGAAAAGCTCTGCGAAGTGGCGATGAAGCCCGACGCGCACGGCTATTCGCAGTCGAAGGGCATTCCGGGGCTGCGCCGCGCACAGGCGAATTATTACGCCCGCCGCTTCAACGTCGAACTCGATCCCGAATCCGAAGTCGTCGTGACGATGGGGTCAAAGGAAGGGCTTGCGAGCCTCGCGACCGCGATCACCGGACCCGGCGACGTCGTCCTCGCACCGAACCCCAGCTATCCGATCCACACTTTCGGCTTCATCATCGCCGGGGCAACGATCCGCAGCGTTCCGACGACCCCCGACGAAGCCTATTGGCGCGCGCTCGACCGCGCGATGGCCTTCACCGTCCCGCGCCCGTCGATCCTCGTCGTCAACTATCCGTCGAACCCGACCGCCGAATCGGTCGATCTGGCGTTCTACGAACGGCTCGTTGCCTGGGCGAAGGAGAATAAGGTCTGGGTCCTGTCGGACCTTGCCTATTCGGAGCTTTATTACGACGGCAATCCGACGCCTTCGATCCTTCAGGTGCCGGGCGCCAAGGATGTTGCGGTCGAATTTACCTCGATGTCGAAAACCTATTCGATGGCGGGCTGGCGCATGGGCTTTGCGGTCGGCAACAAAAGGCTGATCGCGGCAATGACGCGCGTGAAATCCTATCTCGATTATGGCGCCTTCACGCCAATTCAGGCGGCCGCCTGCGCCGCGCTCAACGGCCCGCAGGATATCGTCCAGAAGAACCGCGATCTTTATCAGAAGCGCCGCGACGTAATGGTCGAAAGCTTTTCGCGCGCTGGCTGGGACATTCCGAGCCCGAAGGCGTCGATGTTCGCATGGGCGCCCCTGCCACCCGCGCTCAAAGAAATGGGCAGCCTCGAATTTTCGAAGCAGTTGCTGACTCACGCCAAAGTCGCGGTCGCGCCGGGCGTCGGCTATGGCGAGGACGGCGAAGGCTATGTCCGCATCGCGATGGTCGAAAATGAACAGCGCATTCGGCAGGCGGCGCGCAACATCCGCAAATTCCTCGCGATGCATGGCGTGAATACGCCGTCGGTCGCCGCCGGGGGATGATGGATCTCGACGCCGGCGCGATTGCGCAGACGATCCAGCTGTCGGTCACACCCGTATTCCTTCTGGTGGCGACCGGCAGTTTGCTCAATGTCATTGCGGGGCGATTGGCGCGCGTCGTTGATCGCTCGCGCACGCTGATGGAGCGCTGGCCCGATACCGAGGGCCAGGAGCATGAGCGCATCGTTGCCGAACTGCGCATCGCCGACCGGCGGATGGGGATCATCAACAATTCGATCCTTTCGGCGGTGGCGTGCGGGATCGTCGTCTGTTTGCTCGTCGCGCTGCTGTTCACGCAGGCTTTTACCGGCATCAATCTGGGCGTCGCCGCATCATGGGCCTTTGCCGCCGCCATGCTGCTGCTGCTCGTCTCGCTGATCCTCTTCCTCGTCGAAGTGCGGCTCGCGGTGCGCGCAATCCACGTCCCGATGGAATTGCTCGAGCTAGAGGAAATGGGCTGGAAACGCCGCCGCGACCGGAAATAGTCGGCGATATTCCGGTCGATAGGGTTTAGGCGAACAACTAATTTCTTGTCGGAACGCTCGCGCGATAGGTCGGCGCTACCCGTTTCCGGCTCGCCTGTTCATAGGCATAGCCCGCGGCCAGAACATCGGCATCGCGCCATTTGGTGCCGATCAACGACAGCCCGATCGGCAGGCCATCGACCGCGCCCATCGGCACGGTCAGATGCGGATAGCCCGCGACGGCTGGAAGCTGGCTGGTGCCGGGGCTGTCAAACTTGTCGCCCTTGCCGAGATCGCTGACCCACGCGGGGCCGTTGGTGACGCCGACGAGCAGATCGACATCATGGCTTTTAAGCAACCGGTCGATCCCCGCCGCGCCCGCGAGCCGCGTCGCTGTTTCGCGCGCCGCCAGATAAGCGGGGCTGTCGAGCCCGCCCTTGCTCTCGGCTAGTTCGAACAGCGACTGGTCGAACCACTTCAGCTCCTCGGGGCTCGCCTTGTTGAACGCGATGACGTCGGCGAGGCTTCTCGGCGTCGCGGTGCCGGGCAGCGTCTGGAGATAGGCGGCAAGATCGGCCTTGAATTCGGTCATGAGGATCTCGAATTCGGCGGCGCCGAGCCCTTCGGTGCCTGTCCGGCTGTCGGCAATCTCGACCAGCGTCGCACCAAGGTCGCTCATCTGCTTCAATGCGGCGTCGAACAGCGCCGTGACGTCGGCGCGGTCGCCGATGCGATCGCGCAGCACACCGATGCGCTTCCCCTTGAGCGCGTCGGGCGACAGCGCGGCGAGATAGTCGGTCTTGCGCGCATCGGCTTCGGCGGTCGCGGGGTCGGCGGGATCGCTGCCTGCGATCACCGTCATCACCGCCGCGGCGTCGCGCACGGTCAGCGTAATCGGGCCCGCGGTGTCCTGACTGTGGCTGATCGGCACGATGTGCGTGCGGCTGACGAGCCCGACGGTCGGCTTGAAACCGACGACGCCATTGACCCCCGCGGGGCAGGTTATCGAGCCGTCGGTCTCGGTGCCGATCGTCAGCGGCGCCAGTGAAGCCGCCGCTGCCGCCGCGCTGCCCGACGAAGATCCGCATGCGTTGCGATCGAGCGCATGCGGGTTTTTGGTCAGCCCGCCGACGGCGCTCCACCCGCTCGTCGAATTGTCCGACCGAATGTTCGCCCACTCGCTGAGGTTCGTCTTGCCAAGGATGATCGCGCCCGCGTCGCGAAGCCGCGCGACCATCGGCGCGTCGCGGTCGGTCACATTGTCCTTGAGCGCGAGCGAACCGGCAGTCGTGGCGACCGGCCCTTTCACTTCGATATTATCCTTGATCAGGATCGGAATGCCGTGCAGCGGCCCGCGCAATTTGCCCGCCTTCCGCTCCGCATAGAGCCGCTTCGCATCGTCGCGCGCGCCGGGGAAGGTTGCGATGACGGCATCCAGCTTCGGGCCATAATCGTCGACCTTGAGGATGCGGTCGAGATAGAGAGTGACGAGCAGCTCTTCATACATCGACCCGCTCGTCATTTCGGCCTGCAGCGTCGCTGCGTCCTTGTCCTCGACCGGAGGGAGCGGCGGCGGCATCGCGGCGGCGGGGGCGATGGCGACGAGGGCGGTGACCGCGAGCAGCGAGATTTTTTGCATGGCGCGCAGGCTGGCAGCCGTAGCGGCAATTGCAAGTGGGCATTATCGGTTCGCCCCAACGGCGTTGACACCACTCCCTCCGGTCTGCTCCCATGGGGTCGGGAGAGATAAATGACCGATAAAGCTGCCTCGTCGCAGGGCATCGCCGTACCGGCCACCGAAGCATCCGCGCAGACGCGCACGATGCTGTGGATCCTGCTGATCGTCTACATCTTCAATTTCCTCGATCGGCAGATCGTCAATATCCTCGCCGAACCGATCAAGACCGACCTCGGCTTGTCCGACACCCAATTGGGCCTGCTCGCCGGTCCGGCATTCGCCGTCTTCTACGCGCTGCTCGGAATTCCGATTGCGCGCTATGCCGACAAGGACGGGACGAACCGCGTCCGGCTGATCGCGCTCGCGCTTGCAATCTGGTCGGCGATGACCGCCGTCTGCGGGCTTGCCCAGAATTTCGTCCAGTTGCTGTTCGCACGCATCGGCGTCGGCGTCGGCGAGGCAGGTTGCACCCCCGCGGCGCACTCGCTGATTTCGGACAGCGTCGCCCCCGAAAAACGGTCGTCGGCGATCGCCTTCTACGGCCTCGGCGTGCCGATCGGGTCGCTACTCGGGCTGATCATCGGCGGCATCGTGAATGATCTTTATGGCTGGCGCGTCGCGCTGATGCTCGTCGGCTTGCCGGGCTTGATTCTTGCGCTCGTCGTTCTGTTCGTGATGCGCGAACCGCGGCATAGCCGGAGCGCCGAAGCGACGGCTGCGGCGGCTGCGATCGTTCCGCTTTCGACGCGCGAGGCGATGCGCGAAATCTTCGCCTCGCGCGCATTCGTCTACATCTTGATCGCATCGTCGGTCGTCGCCTTCCTCGGCTATGGCAAAGCGCTGTGGACGATCAGCTTCTTCATCCGCAGCCACGGGCTGTCGACAACCGAAGCAGGGCTGTCGATGGCGGTTGTGCTCGGGCTCGCAGGTGTGTTCGGGACCTGGCTCGGCGGCAAGATGGCGGACAAGTTCGGCGCGCGCGACAAGCGCCATATCCTGACCTTCCCGGCCTTTGGCATGGCAGTCGCCGCGCCGATCCTGTTCCTCGGCTATTTCATGGAGGATTGGCGTGTCGCAGTGGCGCTGCTGATCATCCCGACGATCCTGAACTCGGCCTATTACGGCCCAGCCTATGGCTGTGTGCAGGGGCTCGTGCGGCCGCAGGCGCGCGCGGTTGCGGCGTCGGTGATGCTGTTCGGTCAAAATCTGATCGGGCTGGGCTTTGGGCCGTTCCTGTTCGGCGTGTTGTCCGATGCGCTGCAGCCGCTGGCCGGACAGGAAAGCGTGCGCTGGGTGCTCTATGGCGCCGCCTGGCTCGGCCTCATTCCCGCCTTCTTCTTTTGGCGCGCGAGTCTGCGGCTGAAGGCCGAACTGAAATCGGGTTAGTAGGGCGGGTCCTGCTTTGCGCGCTGCGCTTTTGCGGCGTCTACCCACCAATTCAGGTCGTTCGCAAAGCGGGGGAAGCCTTTGGCCAGCCGGGCGCCATCTTCGCCTGCCGGGTTGCCATCCGCATCGAACGCGCCGCCGATGCGCCCCACAGGCAGGATTGAGGACGTGACTGCCATCCCCATCTCACCCAGCGTATCGCGCCATCCCATCATCGCACGCACGCCGGACCAGGGGCCTGCCGAGTAGCAGGCAATCGCCGCGGGCCGCCAGAACCACTCTTCAAGATAATGGTCGGTCAAATTCTTGAGGCCCGGCTGCGGTCCCCAATTATATTCGCCCGTCACGAACAGGAAGCCATCGGCCGCGCGGATCTTGGCCGCGAGTTCCTCCATCGCCGCGGGTGCCTCGCCCTTGGGATATTCCTTGTACATCCGGTCGAGCATCGGCAGGTCGACCGCCTTGGCATCGATCAATTCGGCGCTGTCGCCGCGCGTCTTGATCGCATCGACGATCCAGTTCGCAAGCTTGATGCCCTGACGATCGCGGCGATAGCTGCCGTAAAAAACGAGAATATGGCGCGACATGGATGGTCCTTCAGGGGCGGATGGTGATCGGGATGCCGTCGGGAACAAGATCCCACAGCTGTTTAATCTCGGCATTGGAAAGCGCGATGCAGCCGTCGGTCCAGTCGCGCGCGATCGGCGGGCCGGGCCAGGCGTTGGGCTGGCCGTGAATGAAGATGTCGCCGCCGGGCGAACGCCCCTTTGCATTGGCAAACGCCCGGTCGGCGGCGTTCGGATAGGATATGCGCAGCGACAGATGATAGGCGCTCGCCGGATTGCGGCCGCTGATCCGATATTGGCCCTCGGGCGTGCGCTCGTCGCCTTCGAACCGCTTGTGGCCGGTCGGCGCATCGCCGAAGCGGACATGCGTATAGCGGACGATCTCGCGATTTCCGGCGTAGGCGATCAGCATACGGTCGCTCTTGTCGACGAGCAGCCGATCGGCCTTGGTGCCTGCGGGTATTGACGGCTGCGAACTCGCCGCACCGCATGCAGCAAGAAACAAGCAGGCGAGGGGGATAGCGGCACGCATTGTGCGACCCTAGGCGATTGCGCCGGTCCGGCAAGTGGTTGCCAGCGCCTCGCTGCCGGTTAAGATGTGGTCGAGGGGATCAAACATCATGACCATATACCGCACGCCGGACGCGCGCTTCGATGCGCTGCCCGATTGGCCTTATGCGCCAAATTATCTAGACATCGCGGGCGGACTGCGCGTCCATTATGTCGACGAGGGCGCCGCCGACGCGCAGCCGGTGCTGATGCTGCACGGCGAGCCGACCTGGGCCTATCTCTATCGCCATATGATCGGCCCGGCGACCGCAGCGGGGTTCCGCGTCGTGGCGCCTGACCTCATCGGATTCGGCCGGTCGGACAAGCCGCTCGATCGCAGCGCATACAGCTACAAGGCGCAGGTCGCGTGGATGCGGCA
>JAURVS010000379.1 GCA_030655355.1 Sphingopyxis sp. | reverse complement strand
CACCGCACGCGCGACCGGATGATCGACGTGCACCACACGATCCTGCCGCGAACGCACCGGATTACGCCCGATGCGCTCGCGTTGATGAGCGACGCGGTTGCCAGCGCCGACGGGTCTGCCGTGCTGAACCCGCCCGACATGGCGTGCCATTGCGCGGCGCATATGCTCGCCGATGGCGATTTGCAGGGCGGACTGCGCAATCTGTGGGATTTCCACACGATGACGCGCGACTTCGCAGCTGCAGAAGCAGGGTTCTGGGGCGAGCTTGAGGCGCGCGCTGCTTTACACGGGCTGCGGGCTGCTGTTCACCGCGCTGCGCGGCTGTCACGCGATCTTTATGGCTTATCGCTGCCCGGCGGATGGGATCGGCAGGATCCGACCGACGTCTGGTTTCGCCGCCGCCTGTTCGCGCGCGACGATTGGGGGCGCGTCAGGAGCCCGTTGCTCGAACAGGCTTTCTACATCCGCTCGCACTGGCTGCGGATGCCGCCTGCGATGCTCGCACGCCATTTGTGGACGAAGTGGCGGAAGCGCTAGAGCGTTTGGAGCAGCGGGATCAGGTCGTCGAAATGATCGATGACATGGTCGGCGCCGAGTTCCTCGACCGGCCGATCGAGAAAGCCGAAACTAACGGCAATGCTAGGAACGGCTGCGTTCCTCGCCGCCATCACGTCATAGATGCTGTCGCCGACGAATGCGGCAGGGCCACCACCGCATCGCTCGATCATCGCGTGGATCGGTGCGGGTGAGGGCTTGCGTTCGCCGACGGTGTCGCCGCCGATGATCACGGCCATGCGGTCGGCGAGGTCGAGATCGCCCAGCAGCTTGCGCGCGAGATGCTCGGCCTTGTTGGTGACGACGGCCGTGCGAACGCCGAGCGCGTCGAGCTTATCGAGCGTTTCGACGACGGCGGGAAAGGGGCGGCTGTGGACGAGGATATGCGCCTCATAATAAAGTAGCAGATCGTCATAGAGGCGCTCGACCGCGCCATCGGGAACGCCGCCGGTCGCGCGCAATCCCTGTTCGAGCATATGCTTGGCGCCAAGACCGATCATCGGCCGCACCGCGGCTGCGGAGAGCGGGGCGCGATCGACGAGCGATAGCGCATGGTTCACCGCGGCGGTCAGGTCGCCCACCGTGTCGATCAGCGTGCCGTCGAGGTCGAAACCGACGATTGCGAAGGGAAATCCGTTCATCCGCCGCGCATGGCGCCTTGCTCTGGAATCCGCAATGATTTGCTGGCATGGCAGCGCGCATGACAAACCAGATCGCCGCTATCGTCCTTGCCGCGGGCAAGGGAACCCGCATGAAGTCCGACCTCCACAAGGTGCTG
>JAURVS010000375.1 GCA_030655355.1 Sphingopyxis sp. | reverse complement strand
GTGCTCGCCGAGTTCGGGCGCATCGACATTCTCGTCAACAATGCCGGGATCATCCGCCGCGCCGACGCGGTCGATTTTACCGAGGCCGATTGGGATGCGGTGATGGACACCAATCTCAAGACGCTCTTTTTCCTGTGCCAGGCGGCAGGCCGCCACATGATCGCGCGCGGTTCGGGCAAGATCATCAACATCGCCTCGATGCTGACCTTTCAGGGTGGCATCCGCGTGCCAAGCTATACAGCATCGAAATCGGGCGTCGGCGGGCTGACCAAGCTGCTAGCGAACGAATGGGCGGCGAAAGGCGTGCAGGTCAATGCGATCGCGCCGGGCTATATCGCCACGAACAACACCGCCGCACTGCAGGGCGACGCGACGCGCAACCGCCAGATCATGGAGCGTATCCCCGCAGGACGCTGGGGCGACCCCGCCGACATTGGCGGCGCCGCAGTATTCCTCGCCTCATCGGCATCGGACTATGTGCAGGGCCATATTCTCGCCGTCGACGGCGGCTGGCTCGCGCGCTAGCATCGCTCGATGACCGGCCGCTTAGTCTTTTTCGGCGAATTGCTGATCCGCCTGACCGCGCCGGGCAATGAACTTTTGATGCAATCGCCGTCGCTCGGCATCCAGGTCGGCGGCGCCGAGGCAAATGTCGCCATCGGGCTTGCCAGCCTTGGCCATGATTGCGCGATGGTCAGCAAAATCCCCCCGAATGCGCTGGGTCGCGGCGCGGTGGCGGCAATGCGCGGCGCAGGCGTCGACTGCACCGCCGTCACCCACGCGCCCGGGCGCATGGGTCTCTATTTCCTCAGCGTCGGGGCGGGGCTGCGCTCGTCCGAGATCGTCTATGATCGTGCCGGCTCGACCTTCGCCGCGAGCGAAGCTGGGGACTATGACTGGGACGCCCTACTGCGCGGCGCGGGCCTGCTTCACCTGTCGGGCATCACGCCGGCGCTTGGTCCGCGCTCGGCCGACGCCGCGCTGGCGGCGGCGCGCGCGGCAAAACGGCTTGGCGTGCCGATCAGCTTCGACGGCAATTATCGCGCGATGTTGTGGGAGGCGTGGGACAGCGATCCGCGCCAGATCCTCTCCGAACTGATCGGCACCGCCGATATCCTGTTCGGCAACCACCGCGACCTCTCGCTTGTGCTCGACCGCAATTTTTCGGGCGAAGGCGAAGATCGGCGGCGCGAGGCTGCCGATGCGGGCTTTGCAGCTTTCCCCGATCTCAAGCTGATCGCCTCAACCGCGCGCCAACCCGTCACCGCCGACCATCACCGGATTGCGGCGCGCGTCGACCGCCGGGATAGCGCGTATCAGACCGCCGAAATCGATGTGACCGGCATTGTTGACCGCATCGGTGCCGGCGACGCATTCGCAGCGGGCGTACTCCACGCGCATCTGTCGGGTAGTGACGCGCAGGTCATGGCCGAAACCGGCCTCGCGCTGACCGCGCTCAAACATTCGCTTCCGGGCGATGCGAGCCGCTTTGGCGTCGCCGACATCGCCGCCTTTCAGTCGGGCGGACTCGACGTCCGGCGCTGAATCTTATTCGGGCGCTGCGGCGACCGACTGACGTTCGACAAAGGTCGAGGCCAGGCTGGCGGTGTCGGGATCGGCGGCCTTGATCGTTCCACTCAGGAAGTCGGGAACGAGCGTGTGCGCCGCGCGCACGCCCATCTCGCGGATCGGCCAACGCACCGTACTGAGCGCGGGCCAGATATGCGTCGCGGTCGGTGAATCGTCGAAGCCGATGATCGAAAGCCGACCCGGAACCGCGATGCCTTTGGCATGGGCGACGCTGATTACCCCCGCCGCCATTTCGTCGTTCGAACAGAAAATAGCGGTGGGGGGCTTGGCCAGCGACAGCAGCCGTTCGCCAGCCTCGATCCCGGCGGCGAAGCGGTAATTGCCGGGTTCGTTGAGGTCCTCCGCGAGCGTCAGCCCGGCGCCGTCCAGTGCTTCAAGAAATCCCTTCTCGCGCTCGGCCGCCGAACGGAAGCCGACGGGGCCGCGGACGAAACCGATGCGCCGATGGCCAAGCTCGATCAATTTGCTCACCGCTTCACCGACGACTTCGCGGTCGTTCGATGACACGCAATGCTGCGGATCGTCGAGCGCGGCTGATCCGACGCGGACATAGCGCACGCCGAGGCTGTCGCAGAGCGCGGCGAGATCGTCATTCTCCGAAATCGGCGGCAACAGCATCGCGCCGATCGGGCGCTGCTTTTCGAGGAAAGTGCGGACATCGTCGAGCATCCGGTCCGACGTGCGATCGACCGGACGCACCAGCAGCGCCAGGTCGCTGTCCTTGATCGCGTCGAGCACGCCCTGCTGAAAGTTCAGGACCGTTTGCGCGTTGGGATTGTCATGGAGCAGTGCGATCAGGAAATTGCGGCGAAAGGCGAGTGCGCGCGCCTGCGGGTTCGGCACGAATCCCAGCTTGTCGATCGCCTCCCGCACCGCGGCTCGCGTTTTTTCGCTGATGAATTCGGACCGGTTGATGACCCGGCTGACGGTCTTTTTCGAAACCCCGGCGAGTGCGGCCACATCATTGATCGTCGGTTGCTTGGACCCCGGTCCGGTCGTTTGAGCCGCCATAAACCTATGCTTTCCCCTACAAGTCATGCCGATCGGGCGCC
>JAURVS010000212.1 GCA_030655355.1 Sphingopyxis sp. | reverse complement strand
TTTCCGCGGAGAGATCGTTCCCCGCAGCAAGACTTTTTCGCGCCTTGGCCAAAAGATGCCGCGCTTCGTCTAGTTCGACGTCAGGCCATACGCCAAATGCGACGGACTTCTGCTTGGTCAAATAGCGATAGTTCCATCGCCACAGCTTGCGGCCATTCGGCTGCACAAGCAGGTAGAGGCCGTCTATGTCCGCAAGCCTGTATGGTTTATCCTTTAGCCGCGCTTCTTTCACGATCCTGTTCGTGAGCGCCACGAAGCAAACTTCAGTCCATCACGCCGGCACGATGCCATCAAAAACACGCAAAAGGGTGATGGACGGGACATGGTATCGTCTCGAACGACCCCGGACCTCGGCGGATCTGATTTTGAAGTTATAGCAAAAACTCTAGGTTTTGCTAGGTTATCCGTGAACGCCCTCGGGCGTCACCGGAAGAATAAATGGTGCCCAGAAGAGGACTCGAACCTCCACGACCTTGCGATCGCCAGCACCTGAAGCTGGTGCGTCTACCAATTCCGCCATCTGGGCACGGGGTAGGAGCGGGCGCTTAGCGGGGCGTCTATCGGCTTGTCAACCGCGGCGCGAAGCTGGACATGCTTTTTATCGTAAAGACGCAGGTTTTGCGGCGCATGGCGGCCGTCGCCCCTTGCTCCCCTTCCCGCTTCGCGGCATGGGGAAGCCATGCGGCGCGCCCTGCGCCTCCCGAAAGAATCGATTACAGGCGGACGATATGCAGAAATTCGACGGACAATTGATCACGGTGATCGGCGGCGGCGGCTTCCTTGGTCGCTATGTCGTGCAACGGCTGCTCGCACGCGGCGCCCGCGTCCGTGTCGCGCAGCGCGAACCGCGCGCCGCGACTTTCCTCAAACCGCTCGGCGGGCTTGGCCAGACGCAGTTCGTTGCGGTCGATGTCCGCAATGCCGCCAGCGTCGCGCGCGCGCTGCAGGGCAGCGATGCCGTGATCAACCTTGCCGGCGCATTCGACAATATGCAGGCGGTGCAGGCCGACGGCGCAGGCCATGTCGCCGCAGCCGCCAAGGCGGCTGGTGTCGCAACGCTCGTCCATGTCTCGGCGATCGGCGCTGACAGCGAAGGCGCATCGGCCTATGCGCGGAGCAAGGGTGACGGCGAAGCCGCCGTGCGCGCGGCGTTTGACGACGCCGTGATCCTGCGCCCCTCGATCCTGTTCGGCCGTGAGGATCAGTTCATCAACCGCTTCGCCGGGCTGATCCGCATGGCGCCCGTCGTTCCCGTCATCGCGCCGAACGCGAAGTTCCAGCCGGCGTATGTCGGCGATGCCGCCGATGGGGTCGTTGCGGCGCTGGACGCTGCAGCCAAAGGCAAGACTTTCGAGATCGGCGGACCGCAGGTGCTGACGATGAGTGAATTGCTCCGCTGGATCGCCGACGCGATCCACCGCAAGCCGCTTTTCGTCGACGTTCCCGATATCGTCGCCTCGACGCTCGCTTCGGGCTTCGGCTGGGCCCCCGGCGCGCCGATCACCAAGGACCAGTGGCTGATGCTCCAGCATGACAATGTCGTCGCCGACGGCGCCGCCGGACTGGCGCAGCTTGGCGTCACGCCGACCTCGCTCGCGTCGGTCGCCGATGGCTGGCTTGTCCAATATCGCCGCAATGGTCGTTTCGCCGAGCTTGTTTCGCGATAATGAGTATCTGGCTGACCGCGATCATCCTCGGCATTGTCGAGGGCCTGACCGAATTCCTCCCCGTCTCGTCGACGGGACACCTCATCCTTGCAACCGAGTTGCTCGGTTATGACGCATCGCGCTGGGCGATCTTCAACATCGCGATCCAGCCCGGCGCAATCCTCGCGATCGTCGTGCTGTACCGGAAGCTGTTCTGGGACATGTTCACCGGATTTTTCCGGCGCGACCCGGTCGCGATCGCCTTTGTCCGCAATCTGTTGCTCGCCTTTTTCCCGGCGGTGATCCTCGGCCTCGCGCTCGGTGATTATATTGAGGTAATGCTGGAAAATGCCGTAATCGTCGCTTGGGCGCTCATCGTCGGCGGTATCGCGATCCTGCTCGTCGAGCGTTTCGCCAAGCCCAAGGAAAGCGGCGGTGTCGCCAATCTATCGACGCGCCAGTCGATCCTGATCGGCTTGGTCCAATGTATCGCGATGATACCGGGCGTCAGCCGGTCGGGCGCAACGATCCTCGGTGCGATGTCGCTGGGCGTCGATCGCAAGACCGCCGCCGAGTTCAGCTTTTTCCTCGCTTTGCCCACGCTGACCGGCGCGACCGTGCTTCAGCTGTTCAAGCATCGCGACGCGATCACCAGCAACGATCTCGGCCTGATTGCCGTCGGTGCCTTTGTGTCATTCATCGTCGCCTGGGCAGTGATCAAGGCGTTTCTCGCCGTCGTCACGCGCTACGGCTTCACGCCTTTCGCTTGGTATCGAATCATCGTCGGGATCGCCGCGCTAATCTGGCTCGGCATGAGATAGGTCCGATGTGATACTAATAGACGAAAGATAATTGCGCGAAAGCGTTTTCGAGCAGATTTGGTATCATTTTAGGTCATCAATACTGACCTAACTCACAATTCGTCCGTGACACGGCGTTTTCGGCCATGCAATTCGATCTCCAACGAAGGGGATACTGCATGGCTTCCGATCGCATGCTCCAGTTTGTGGAGCGTGAACAATCCTATCCGGACAAGCGCTCCGCCGAAGACCGCGCGCGCGACTTCCGCGAAATCGCCGAGCGCTACGCGGCGCCCGACGCCGATGCGCAAGCGGCGCGCTGTTCGCAATGCGGCGTGCCCTATTGCGCAGTTCATTGTCCGCTGCACAATCATATCCCCGACTGGCTGCGCCTCACCGCCGAAGGGCGGCTGCGCGAAGCCTATGAATTGTCGAACGCAACCTCGACGATGCCGGAGATCTGTGGCCGCATCTGCCCGCAGGATCGTCTTTGCGAAGGCAATTGCGTCATCGAATTTTCGGGACACGGCGCGGTCACGATCGGGAGCGTCGAGAAATATATCACCGATACCGCCTGGGCCGAGGGCTGGGTAGAGCCGCTGCACCCCGGCGCACCGACAGGCCAGTCGGTCGGCATCATTGGTGCCGGACCGGCCGGATTGACCGCCGCGGAATATCTCCGCGTCGCGGGGCATGAGGTACATGTCTATGATCGCCACGACCGCGCGGGCGGACTGCTGACCTATGGCATTCCCGGCTTCAAGCTGGAGAAGGACATTGTGATGCGCCGCATCGAGCGGCTGACCGAAGGCGGCATTCGTTTCCACCTCGGCTTCGATGTCGGCAGCGACGCGACACTCGACGCGCTGCGCCAGAAGCATGACGCGCTGCTGATCGCCACTGGCGTATACAAAGCGCGCGAGATCAATGTTCCGGGAAATGGCGCCGAAGGCGTGATCCCCGCGCTCGATTATCTGATCGCGTCGAACCGCAAGAGCTTTGGCGATCATGTCCCGACGTTCGACGACGGCCAGTTGAATGCCGAGGGCAAGCATGTCGTCGTCATCGGCGGCGGCGACACCGCCATGGATTGCGTCCGCACCGCTGTGCGCCAAGGCGCGAAGTCGGTGAAATGCCTGTATCGCCGCGACCGCGAGAATATGCCGGGCTCGCTTCGCGAGGTTTCGAACGCTGAAGAGGAAGGCGTTGAATTTGTGTGGCTCTCGGCCCCCGAAGGCTTCACCGCCGACAAGAGCGTCAAGCAGGTCGCGGTTGCCGGCATGCGCCTTGGCTCGCCCGACGCGAGCGGTCGCCGCAGCCCCGAAGTTGATCCGGGCCGCCAGTTCGACCTGCCCGCCGACATGGTGATCAAGGCGCTGGGCTTCGATCCCGAGGAACTGCCGCACCTGTTCGGATCGCCCGATTTGTCGGTAACGCGGTGGGGCACGCTGCGCGTCGATCACCAG
>JAURVS010000211.1 GCA_030655355.1 Sphingopyxis sp. | reverse complement strand
AACGCGGCGAGGCGCGCGACGCCCCAATTGTCGAGCATGCGATAGTGCAGCCAATATTGGTTGATCGCGGTCAGCTCATTCTTGAGCGCCTCGTTCAGAAAATCGATGACCTTTTCGTCGCCCTTCATGGTGTAGTCCTGTCATTTTTATCTTGGAATGGAGTGGGCGCATTATACGCGCCCCGGACCCATCAGGCCAAGGTCAAAAATGGCGGAAAACCAAGAAAAATCAGGCGGTCGCGACGACGTCGCTGATGATATTGCGAGCGAAAGGCAGGCACTGTCCGCACTTGGGTTTGCGACCCAGTTGCGCATAGGCCGCCTTGGCGCAGCGCAATTGACCACTCCGCGCGACATCGCGCAGCTGGCTTTCCTTTATTGCGTTGCAGACACAGACGACCATGTGCGAATCCTTCTCAACAAGGCTGATGTAGGGATAGTGCGACGGATTCGCAACAGGAAAGATGCGACTGGTTCGCAATCCGAATAGCCGCATTTTTCACGCGCGCGGCCTTGCCCGAAAAGTGATTCGCGGGCATAGGCGCGCCCATCTTCCCGCACTCCTCTTGCAAAGGCCCGCCCCCATGAAAGTGAATGTCTATGTGACGCTCAAGCCGGGGGTTCTCGACCCGCAGGGCAAGGCGATCCATCATGCGCTCGAAGGATTGGGTTTTGCGGGCGTCAGCGATGTGCGCGCGGGCCGCTTCATCGAACTCGACGTCGCCGACGATGTTGCCGACGCCGATCTCGACGCGATGTGCGCCAAGCTGCTCGCGAACACGGTGATCGAAAACTACCGCATCGAACGCCCCTAAAAGGAACTGCGACCATGAAGACCGCCGTCATCGTCTTTCCGGGTTCGAACTGCGACCGCGACATGGCGGTCGCGCTGGAGCAGGTCACCGGCCGCGCTCCGGCGATGGTCTGGCACCGCGAAACCGAGTTGCCCGATGGCATTGATTTCATCGCGCTGCCCGGCGGCTTTTCCTATGGCGATTATCTTCGCTCGGGCGCGATGGCCGCGCGTTCGCCGATCCTGCGCAGCGTCGCCGACGCGGCAGGGCGCGGCGTTCCGGTACTGGGCGTGTGCAACGGATTCCAGGTGCTGACCGAGGCGCAATTGCTGCCGGGCGCGCTGATGCGCAACGCGGGGCTGAACTTCGTGTGCCGCACGGTGCCGCTCACCGTCGAGAACAGCCAGTCGCTGTTCACCGCTTCCTATGGGGCGGGCGAGACGGTCAACATTCCCGTCGCGCATCATGATGGCAATTATTTCGCCGACGCCGCGACGCTCGACCGGATCGAAGGCGAGGGGCGCGTGGCGTTTCGCTATGCCGATGCGGTCAACGGGTCGGCGCGCGGCATCGCGGGCGTGCTCAACGATGCGGGCAATGTGCTCGGCATGATGCCGCACCCCGAACGCGCGATCGACCGCGCGCACGGCGGGACCGACGGGCTACGCCTGTTCGAAGCTGCGCTCGGGGTCCTCGCCTGAGCCGGGTTCCGGCGCGTCGGCGGCAGGCTTTGCTTTAGGTTGAAGCCAGCGGCCGACGAGCAGAAGCACCGTCGGCCAGAACATCGTATTCCAGATGTCGTGCCAATGCGCTGTATCGGGCTGGATCGCCGATTTGCCGGCTTCGGCGGTCATATCCAGCCATTCGCCGCCGCATGCCATCGCCAGCACCGCAAGCCAGGCGACGAACCAGCCGCCACGCCAGCGCCATACGAGCCGGACAGCAAGGAACAGCGCCAGCCCGAAATAAATGTGCAGCGCATCCTTGGCGAGACCGCTGGCGTCGATGACCGAAAGCTTCTGCGCCTCGAACAGCGAGGCGATTTCGATGAGAGTCATGCAGTCAGACCTTGGCGCCGAACGGGTTGAAATCGGTGCCTTCGTCGAACACGTCGACCCCTTCGCGGCGTTTGAGCGCGCCCACGACGACGTAGGTCACGGGAGTCAACGCCGCTTCCCACGCCGTCTTGATCAGCCATTGCGACAGCACGACCTCGTAAAGCTGTTCGGGGGGCCAGCCCGCAAGCCCGTAAAAGGCGAGCGGGTAGAAAATCAGGCTGTCGAGCCCCTGACCGACGACGGTCGACCCGATGGTGCGGGCCCATAATTGCTTGCCGCCGGTCCAAATCTTCATCCGCGCGAGGACATAGCTGTTTGCGAATTCGCCGACGCAGAACGCCGTCATCGACGCGACGACGATGCGCCAACTGTTGCCAAAGACGAACTCGTAGGACGCCTGACCCGGCCAGCCCTCGGCGGGCGGCAGCGCGACCACGACCCACGCCATGAAGGCCATGAAGGCGAGCGCCGCGAAGCCGGTCCATATGACGCGCCGCGCCCGCGCATAGCCATAGACCTCGGTCAACACGTCGCCGATGATATAGCTGATCGGGAAAAACAGCACGCCGGCACCGAAGGCCCATTGGGTACCGTTCGGCAGCGTGACATAGCTGGGTTTCGACGCGCCGATGATGTTGGACAAGAGTAATATCGCGACAAAGGCCGCCATCAACAGATCATAATAGCGAAAATGCCGCACGCTGGCAGCGCTGACCTGTACCGGCTGGTTCGTCGGGGAAGAAGATTCGGACATGCGGCATGCTGCTTAACCTGCTTTGCAGCCCGCGCAAACCGCGCTATTCGCGCTGCCCACAGCCTCGTGCACGCGCCCGTAGCTCAGCTGGATAGAGCACCCGCCTTCTAAGCGGGTGGTCGCAGG
>JAURVS010000370.1 GCA_030655355.1 Sphingopyxis sp. | reverse complement strand
ACCGAAACGCAGGCGCGGCACCTGACGATCCATGGCATCAGCCGCAACGAGGACGGCAGTTGGAGCTGGAAGTTCGACAATTACCTCAATGTCTGGCCCGCCTTCGACATGCCGCGCGACGATATTGCGGCGCTGTGGGGTGCGATCACTTGCCCCACCCTACTCCTCTATGGCGCCGACAGCTGGGCCTCGAACCCCGAACAGGACGGGCGCATCCAACATTTCAATACGGCGAAGGTTATCGAGTTCGAAAATGCCGGACACTGGCTGCATCATGATCAATTCGACCGGTTCATGTCCACGCTAGACGAATTCCTCTAAACAGGCGGCCGTCTGATGCGCAGCAGCGCGTGAGCAAGAGGCGGCGCGATGAGCTACACAGGGCAAATTTCGGGACGCCAGCGCGCTTTGTCGGGTAGCGGAGCGCTGATCACGGTGATCGCCGTCGGCATCGGTTTGGCCAGCGGGCTAGATCTCGCAGTCGTGCGCAGGGCTAGCCAAGCCATTTCGGCGATAGCGATGCCCGCGCCGCTGGTGCCCGAACGAGTGACTCCCGCCGAAGCGCGCAGCGAAAAAGCCAGCGGCAAGGCGTCAGCGGCGAACAAACATGCACAGGCTGCGGCTGTCGCCGCCCCGCCACCAAAGTTACCGCCGGTTGTTCCCCCCGTCGCGGCGGCCCCGCGGCCCGGCACCGGAAACGATTCATCGGCTGGTGCGACTCCTGATCCCGGTCCCGGATCGGGCGCGGGCGGTCGCGGTGATGGGACTGGCGCTGGCGGGACGGGCAACGGCAGAGGTGGCGGCACCAAGGCGGCTTGGCGCAGCGGAACGATCCGCGACCGCGACTACCCACGCGACGCGAGCCGCGCAAAGGCCGGTGGTGAGGTCGAAGTGCGCTTTACCATCGAGGCCAGCGGCCGGGTCAGCGGGTGCCGCGTAAGCCGATCGAGCGGCGACGCCTCGCTCGACAAGACGACCTGCGCGCTGATTGAAGAACGGTTCCGCTTCAAGCCCGCGACCGATGCTGCAGGCGAAGCCATCGCGAGCCAATATGGTTGGCGACAGCGCTGGTGGATTGAGCGGCGTCA
>JAURVS010000364.1 GCA_030655355.1 Sphingopyxis sp. | reverse complement strand
GACTTAATCGGGCGTCGTTCCTAAACGGACCGCGCCTTAGGGGTCCCCCGAGTTTTCGGGCCTTTTTTTGCAGGCGGAATCGATGGATATCGGCTCTGTTTCAGGAGGATGGCGGAAATGACGGGGAATGGCAGCGATCCGGAACCAGCTTCGGAGGATTCGCGTCTGGTGTCGCTCGAAGAGCGATTGGGCCAGGCCGAAGCCGCAGAAGCAAAACGGACCGCAGTGAATGCCGGACCGGAGACCGATGCTAATTACAAGCTCGGTAATCGCGTTCTGGCCGAGCTGCTGGGCGGAATCGGTGGCGGCGCATTGGTCGGTTGGACGATCGATCATTTTGCCGGCACTGCACCCTGGGGCCTGTTGGTGGTGCTGTTCCTCGGAATAGTCGTCGCCTTCAGAAGCATATTTCGGATAGCGAATATCCGGCCGACAAAGCCGGATTGAAGCTCGACTTACTGGGATTTAGGCGAGGTATCGCGTGGCGGATCAAGGCAAAGTGGACCCGATGCACCAGTTCGAGGTGCAGAAGATGTTCGACATGTTCCATGTCGGCAATCATGAGGTCGCCTTCACTACCAGTGCGATGTGGATGCTCATCGCTGGCCTCCTTCTGTGGGTCTTCATGATCGGCGGGATGAAGCGTCAGCTCGTTCCCGGTCGCTGGCAGGTCGCGGTCGAAGGCTTCACCGGCTTTATTTCAAGCATGATGAACGCCAACATCGGTCCCGAAGGGCGCAAATATACGCCTTATGTCTTCTCGCTCTTCATGTTCATCCTGATGTTGAACGTGATAGGCCTGATGCCGCTCGGCCTGTTCGGCGTGCATCCCTTCACCGTGACGAGCCACTTCACAATCACCGGTTTCCTCGCGATCCTGAGCTTCTCGATCGTGCTGATCGTCGGTTTCTGGCGCCACGGCTTCCATTTCTTCTCGCTCTTTGTCCCGCATGGTACGCCTTGGTGGCTGCTGTGGCTGATCCCCGTGATCGAGCTGGTGTCGTTCCTCGTTCGCCCGTTCAGCCTCGCGCTGCGACTGTTTGTCGCAATGACTGCGGGCCACGTGCTGATGAAGGTGTTCGCTTCGTTCATCATCGACGGCATCGCTGCCGGTCCGGTGGTCGGCCTTGGCGTCGGCATCCCCAGCATGGCGCTAATGGTCGGGATCAGCGGCCTTGAGCTGCTGGTCGCCGGGATCCAGGCTTATGTGTTCGCACTGCTCACGTCGCTCTATCTGAACGACGCGGTCAATCTGCACTGATATTTCAACCGTATAATCAACGTTTTTCCCAAGGAGTTTTAAAATGGACGTTCAAGCTGCTTCGCTCATCGGCGCCGGTCTGGCCGCTATCGGTGCCGGTATGGCTGCCATCGGTGTGGGCAACGTGTTCGGTAGCTTCCTCGAAAGCGCGCTGCGCAATCCGGCTGCTGCCGACGGCCAGCAGGGCCGTCTGTTCATCGGCTTCGCGGCTGCCGAACTTCTCGGCCTGCTGTCGTTCCTGATCGCAATCCTGCTGTACCTCAAGGCAGCCTGATTTCGTCTGCGGGGCTGGCTCGCTGAGAGCCTGCCCCGCGACTGCTTTTCTTTTGTCGGTCGAGTAAATCCATGCCTCAAATCAGCCAATTCGCTGAAAGCTGGTACGCCGCATCGCAGATTTTCTGGGTGCTGCTGACCTTCGGCTTTGTCTTCTTCGTCATCGGCCGCGGCATGCTGCCGAAGATCGAGGCGACAGTGGACGCGCGCGACCGCAAGGTTGCTGACGATCTGGCCGCGGCGAAAGCTGCGCACGCCGCAGCCGACAATCTGGAAGAAAGCTACCGCCAGCAGAGCGACGCAAGCCGCGCCGCTGCGCAGAAGGCGGTAACCGACGCCAAAGACAAGGCTGCGAAAGACGCTGAAAAGCGCCTGGCAAAGATCGACGCCGAACTGTCTGACAAATTGTCAGCGGCTGAAGCCGATATCGCCGCGGCACGTTCGTCGGCGATGGCAGAAATCGAATCGGTCGCGGCTGAAGCAGCGGGCGACCTCGTCGCCAAGCTGTCGGGCGTGAAGGTCGCTGCGGCGGACGCCAAGGCTGCGGTGAAGGCGGTGCTCCATGGCTAATTTCCTGACCATCCTGTCCGAAGCGGCGGGTGAAGTGCATGTCGAACCGGCATCGTTCGGTTTCATCGACGCGACCGTCTGGGTTTCGATCGCGATGGCGATCTTCATCGGCATCCTGCTGTGGAAGAAAGTGCCGGCGCTCGTCGCAGGCATGCTCGACAAGAAGATTGCCGAGATTTCCAAGCAGCTTCAGGAAGCCGAGCAACTGCGTCTCGACGCCGAATCGCTCAAGGCCGAATATGAAGCCAAGCTCGCCGATGCGGCGAAGGAAGCCGACGAAATGCGCGCTCGCGCCGATGCCGAAGCCGAAGCGTTGATCGCCAAGGCGAAGCTTGATGCCACCGCGCTGATCGGTCGCCGCAAGCAGATGGCGGAAGACCGCATTGCGGCGGCTGAAGCGACCGCGCTGACCGAAGTCCGTTCGGCGGCTGCCAAAGCTGCGACTGCTGCCGCGGCCGCGCTGATCGCAGAAAAGCATGATGCCCAGGCCGACAAGGCGTTGGTCGATCAGGCCATCGCAGGCGTCGCCAAAGGCTGAGTCTTTCGACACTGCCGATAACAGAACGCCCGCGGCCTCCGCGGGCGTTTTGCTTTGTCCGGCGGAACATCGGGTTGACCCGTCAGTATATGAATCGTATACGCTTCATATATTGCAGGATATAGGGGACGCCGATGGGCATCGTAAAAATCGACGACGATCTGCATGAAGAAGCGCGCCGCGCCAGCACGGTGATGTGCCGTTCGATCAATGCGCAGGCCGAATTCTGGATGAAGGTCGGCATGCTCGCCGAATCCAATCCAACCTTGTCGTTCAACGATATCGTCAAGGCGCAGCTCGCGTCGGCGCAGGTGCGTCTCGCCGATTTCGCGGACGCCTGATATGGTCAAGACCCCCGACGAACTGGCGCTGATGCGTATATCGGGCAAGTTGCTCGCCTCGGTCTTCGAAATGCTCGACGGGCAGGAGCTAGCCGGAATGTCGACGATGGCGGTCAATGATCTGGTCGATCATTTCATAACAGTCGACCTTGCCGCGCGGCCCGCGAGCAAGGGCCAATATGGCTTCAAATATGTGCTGAACTGCTCGATCAACCATGTCGTCTGCCATGGTGTCCCCGACGCCGATGCGATGATCCGTGACGGCGACATCATCAACCTCGACATCACGCTGGAAAAAAACGGTTTCATCGCCGACTCGAGCAAAACCTATATCGTCGGCAATGCGCCGGCCGCCGCGCGGAGGCTGGTCCGCGTGGCGCAAGAAGCGATGTGGAAGGGTATCGGCGCAGTGCGCGCGGGCGCGCATCTTGGCGACATAGGCTTTGCGATCGAACGCCATGCCAAAAAGAACGGCTATGCGGTCGTCCGCGACTATTGCGGGCATGGCATCGGCCGTGAAATGCACGAAGATCCGCAGGTCCTCAACTACGGCCGTCCGGGCCGGGGCATGCAACTCCGCGAAGGCATGGTCTTCACGATCGAACCGATGGTCAATCAGGGCACCCGCAAAGTCTCGACCGAAGACGACGGCTGGACCGTTGTCACCGACGACCGCAAGCTATCGGCGCAATTCGAGCATACGGTCGCAGTCACGAGAGACGGCGTCGAAGTGCTGACGTTGCGCCGCGACGAGGCGCCGATGCTAGACCGTCGCGCCTGATCGTCAGAACCGGATCATGATCCGCCGCGCCAGCGCGGGGGAGATACTGTGGACGAGCTGCAAGATCTTCACCATCCCGACGTTGATCTCGGTCTTGCCGGTCTGGATGCCGCGGACGATCTCGGCAGCGCAGTCATGCGCGCTCATCTTCTTTCCGTCGCGGCTTTTCGTCATGTTCGTTTCGACGACCGGTGGCAGCGCTTCGATGATGCGGACATTGCTGCCTTTCAGGACGTACCGCAGCGCCTGCGTATAGGCACGCAATCCCGCCTTAGTCGCACAATAGACTGCGCCACTGCCGCATGGTGCGATCGCAAGGCCCGATGTCACGTTGACGATTGCGGCCTTGGGCTGTGCTTTGAGTGCGGGAAGAAGCCGGGTGCAGAGCGCAACCGGCGCGTCGAGGTTGGTGTGCAGGCAAGTCTCGGCGGTCGGAAGCGTCGCGGCGTCATCGACCGAATAATCCATCGCGCCGACTCCGGCATTGTTCACGAGCAACGCAAGCGGCTTTCCCGCCACGCCGCTCACTACGGCATCGACCCCTGCCGACGTCGACAGATCGCCCGCGATCGTCCCGAAACCCAGCGCAGCCATGGCCTGCAATTTCTCGGCCGACCGCCCAGTGACGATAACATTTGCGCCGGCGCCCTGCAGTTGCAGCGCGATCTCGCGCCCGATCCCGTCGCTGCCGCCGGTAACCAACGCAAGCTTTCCCCGTAAATCCATGTGACTCCTCCCATGAGCTTTTACTTAGGGCCAGAACCCGATAATTGCGCGTTCGAGGCGTCGAAATGGCGAAGATATCGGGTTCGGGTGGCCGCAGCGGGTAGCATCGCTACCTGCAAGGTCGCGCGAGCCTGAGATCGAAGCCATTTCGGCGTCCCTCTGGGATTTGACCGATTTTGTCCATTGCTTCGTCGGCAAGTCTGGAAATATCGACATATTCCGGCGGCTGGCCTCCTTGCACTGAACAAAATCGCTTCAAACCTCGAACGCCCAATTATTGGGTTCTGGCCCACACACTATGGCGGGTCGCATCGCCATCGCCTACATGCAAAATCATGGCCCGCCCGAATGCTCCCGACCGATTCAACGAAGACAAAGCGACCTATGTGATGCGCGGCGGCGACGGGGAGGGCGACCAGCCC
>JAURVS010000358.1 GCA_030655355.1 Sphingopyxis sp. | reverse complement strand
ACCGGTTGACGTAATCAGAGTGCGGCATAGCGCGCTATTGAAAGATCGGAAGCCTCGATTTCGGGAGCGCGGCCGCTGACGAGATCGGCAATCAGCCGGCCCGACCCGCAAGCCATCGTCCAGCCCAATGTGCCGTGACCGGTGTTGAGGAAGAGATTGTCGTAAGGGGTCTCGCCGATAACAGGCGTGCCGTCGGGCGTCATAGGTCTAAGCCCTGACCAATAGCTGGCGGCGTCGATATCGCCTGCGTTCGGGAACAACTCCGTAAGCGAATGAACGAGCGTCGCGCGCCGGCGTTCGGGCAGGGCGTTGTTGTAGCCTGAAATCTCCGCCATTCCGCCGACACGAATGCGGTCGCCCAGTCGCGTGATCGCGATCTTGTAGCTTTCGTCCATCAATGTTGATTGGGGTGCGCAGGTGGCATCGACGATCGGGACGGTGATCGAATAGCCTTTCACCGGGTAGACGGGCAGCTTGAGGCCGATCGGTCGCAGAATGGCCGCCGAATGGCTGCCGAGCGCCAAGACGTAGCGATCGGCGGTGATCCGGCCACGGTCGGTTTCGACCCCGGCGACACGTCCGCTCTCGATAACCAGCGAACGGATATCTTCGCCATAACGGAATTGCACGCCGCGTTCGGTCGCCATGGCCGCAAGGCCGACGGTGAACTTGAAGCAGTCGCCCGTCTCGTCGCCGGGAAGACGGAGACCGCCGACGATCTTCTCGCGTGCAGCGGCAAGACCCGGCTCGATCGCAATACAGCCTTCGCGATCGAGCAATTCGAAAGGAACGCCGCCGTCGCGAAGCACGGCAATGTCCTTTCCCGTCCCGTCGAGTTGCTTCTGCGTCCGGAACAGCTGGAGCGTTCCCTGCGATCGCTCGTCATAGGCGATGCCGGTATCTGCTCGGAGCGCTATGAGCCGGTCGCGGCTGTATTCGGCAAGCCGCACCATCCGCGCTTTGTTGATCGCGTAGCGCGCGCCCGTGCAATTGCGTAGCATTGCAAACAGCCAGCCAAGCATCTCGCGATCAATTGTCGGCTGGAGGATCAGTGGCGCGTGCCGCATCATCAGCCACCGGATGGCCTTTTGAGGGATGCCGGGTGCGGCCCATGGCGAAGCGTAACCGGGAGAGATTTCGCCGGCGTTGGCAAAACTTGTCTCGAGTGCAGGGCCGGGCTGTCGGTCGATTACGACGACATCATGCCCGGCCTCGGCGAGGTACCAAGCTGACGTAACGCCGATGACGCCGCTGCCAAGAACCGCGACTTTCATGCCTATTCTTTCCGTCTCATTGGCCGGCGTGCATTCCGGTGTTGCGGGCGATCAGGGGAAAAGTTGCGTTCGGATCGCGGGCAGGGGGTGTTGGTGCATATATATTTGTGTTCCACGACGATGTCTTGCGGCCTTGGGAATGCGTGACACGCCCGGATCAGAAAAAGGTACGGATCGCGCCGGTGATCTCCAACGCTTCGTCGACGAGAAATAGGAAAGGCCAGCGGTCAAAGGTCGTGCATGGATGAGACACGCCGAACGCGATCATGTCGCCAACCTGCAACGGTGAACTCTCGGGGATGTCGAGATATGCATGTTGATCGTCGAGCCGGATGACAGCAGCGCCCGGCGCCATGGGTTGCGGGCCCGTCATTTCGCTATTCGGACGGTACCAGCGCAGTGGTACCGGTTGGGCTGCATCAGCTGAGGTGTCGCGCTTGCCCAAGCCGGCGATCGCGCGGGTCGGCTCGGGCCGCGAATGAACGTAGGCCCAGACCTCGAGCGCCGAGCGAAGGCCTTCTCCCAGGCTCGCAGCTTCCGGGCAACGAGCGATCAGCTTCTCAACTAGTCGCGCGTAGAAGTGGCTGTCGTGGACGAGGTAACAGCCGCTGCGCAGGATCACTTCAAACCTGTCGTCAGTCGGTGCCGGATTAAGCATCGCAGCAACAACGTCAAAAAACGATGAGCCGCCCGCGGTCAGTACCGGTCGACCGGTGAACAATCCACGATCGAGGCAACGCTCTGCTACCCCGGTGATTCGGCCAAGAAGGCTGCGCATCTCGGTCTCGCCCGCGGCGCCATCGCCCTGTGAGATGCCTTCGAACGCCTCGACGCCGCGTAAACTGAGTAGGGGAGATGCAGCGACTCGCTCGGCAACGCGCAGCGCCTCGCCGTCGTTGCGAACGCCGGTTCGACCGCCAGGCATGCCGAGTTCGAGCAGAACCTGTATCCGGCGGCCGCTGTTGGTCAGCCCAGCTTCGACGCCAGCCTCCAACTGCTCGATTGCGGCAATCGAGTCGACAAGGCAGTAAAAGTCGAAGGTGGGATCCCGGAGCAGTTCGCCGACGACATAGTCGATCGCCTGACGGCCTATAAGCTGGTTGGCAAAAATGACCCGCGAGATGCCGTGCTCGCGATAGATGCGCAAATGCGAGGCGGTTGCTGCTGTGATTCCCCAAGCGCCTTCTGCCATCTGCAGTCTGAACAACTCCGGGCTCATGGTCGTCTTGCCGTGTGGCGCGATGCCGACCCGGGCTAAGGCGGTAAAGCGGCGCATCCAGTCGCTATTGTGGCGGATGGCCTCGGTATTGAGCACAGCCGCCGGCAGCATGACATCCTCACGCAGGATCGACCAGCCCGCGGCGCCAACGGCGTCGGTCGGCTGCGGAGAGGCGCCTGCCGGCCAGCTTTTGAACCGCCAGTCCAGTTCGCCGTCCTTACATTCGCCGAAACGGCTGGCGCCGCTCTTCTCGCTGTCGTGCCGCATAGACATCGCTGCTCCCACCAAGTTGTGATTCATGCCACGCGCGAATCGCTTTTTCAATATGTGAATAATTTGAAATTTTGGCTGCTGACGCGGCCAGATGCCCGCCGAATAAGACATTCGTTTCTAGCTACTTAGTCAAATGTTTTGGGCAGTAGGGAGGATATTTCAAGATCCCAGTCGGTTTCTGGTAATGTTGAAACTGTTAGATATTTCCCCAAAATGAAAACGCGGCACGGATTCATGGTTTGGGGTGCTGGCGCTCGCCATTCATACGTAATGGAGGGGCGTAGCTTGGGGCGCATTATAATCTGTGACACCGAGGCGGCATCTCTCAGCAACCAAGCCTGCGCGGGTGCCTGACGCGCGCGTTTTCATTAGTGTAGTACTTGGGGGGAAAGGGCTTTCCAGGTCTAACGCTTCGAGTCGACTCGTGAGCAGCTATCGATTGAGGTTTCTTGGCGGGAGAGTCGGCATATGCTGTGTTGGCTTGCCTCGTCTGGAGTTTTTGCGATCTCTCTACGGCGATTGCAACGTCTGGCGAGGGCGGTTTTACAGCCTTTTGCCCGGCTGAAACCGTCGCAAAACGTGTGAATGTGCCCCCATCCAGCCCCGGCTTGACGTAATGTTTCAATTATGAAACATTGTGAAAAATAACGGGAGATAGAGGCCGCTGCCAAAGGACGTTTCGGACTAGGAGGGGTGATCAATGAAAAATTTCAAAAATCCAAAAAATGACCGCACGAAAGCTGTGCGTGTTCTTCTCGGTACGTGCAGTTTGGTGCTGTCGCCGCTCGCGATTTCGAATGCATGCGCGCAGGAACCGGCTACCGCGCAGGACACCGCTAGCGATCGATCTGACGAGGGGACCGAGGACATCATTGTCACCGGTTCGCAGATCGCTCGTTCCGGGTTTGACACTCCAACTCCAGTAACCGTTCTCAGCATTGCCGATTTTGAACGTGTCGGCGCTCCCAATATAGCCGATGCGCTGAATCAACTGCCGGCGCTCAAGCCCAGCATCACGCCTTCGGCAACCACCAATCTGTCAAAGCTAGCCGGTGCAAATTACCTCGACCTGCGCGGTCTCGGCTATTTGCGAACGCTGACCCTGATCGATGGCAAACGCTATGTGCCATCGAGCCCGGAGGGCGTCGTCAACGTTAACGTCGTCCCGCAGTCCGTGATCGGATCTGTTGAGGTCGTCACTGGTGGTGCTTCCGCGGCATATGGCTCGGACGCTGTGGCTGGCGTGGTCAACTTCCGGCTCGACCACAAGCTGCAGGGCGTTCGTGGCAGCGTGCAATATGGCGTCAGTGATTTCAGCGATCACAAGAATTATCTCGGGTCGCTCGCCTATGGCACCAAGTTCGGCGACGACCGCGGCCATCTGCTGCTCGGCGCGGAAATAGCAGAAAATAAAGGCATCCCGCGTGTCTCGCGTCGCCCTTGGGCTGACCATAGTGTCATCAACAACCCGGCCTACACGCTCACTAATGCCGAGTCCGCGTATGTTCTGGTCGATAACGCGCGCCTGTCGGATTCCGCCTATGGCGGTGTCATCAATAGCGTCCTTGGTGGCAATCCAGCCGGCTTGGTCGGCACCGAATTTCTGGCGGGCGGCCAAACGAGGCGTTTTGATTACGGAACGATGCAGTCGGGCAATACGCAGAACGGCGGAACCGGCGTCGCCAGCACCAGCGACCTTGTGCTCGAGCAGCCTTACAAGCGCTGGGCGGCATTTGGCGGCGCAGAGTTCGAGTTCTCGCCATTGGCAACGGCCTATGGCAGCTTCTCTTACGGCCGCTCGAAGCTGCGCGGTGATAGCATCGTCGGAAACGACCAGATTACGATCCGGCGGGACAATGTCTTCATCCCAGCGCCCGTCCGCGCCGTCCTCGATGCCAACCCCGGGGTAACCGGCTTTACGATGGGTCGCACGCTGAACGACTATGGGCGCGGCTATTTCGACCAGAAAGCCTGGGCCTGGACTGCAATCGCCGGGGTGCGTGGTGATATTTCCGACACCTGGAGCTACGACCTGTCCTATGCGTATGGGAAGAGCCGTAACAAAACGATCTTCGCCGGAACCCGCATTACCCAGGCTTGGCGCGATGCGGTAGATGCAGTCGATAATCCGGCAACCCTTGGGATCGTCGATCCGATCTGCCGTACAACGCTCACCAATCCTGGCAACGGTTGCATTCCGCTCAACCTGTTCGGGCCGATTGCGCCGGGCGAGCAAGCGGCGGCTATCGCCAATATTCTGGCGCCGTCGCTCCGCGATTGGCATCAGACTCAACAGAGTGCGGATCTGGTCGTTCGTGGCGAGCTGTTCCAGCTCCCAGCCGGACCATTTTCGATCGCCGCGGGCGTCCACTGGCGCAAATTCAGCACCGACGTGCGGTCGGATCCCTTGTCATCGTCACGGACCCCGACCGGCGGCACGTTCCTGCGCGTCGGAAACACGCTGCCGTTCAGCGGCGAGGAAGTCGTCAAGGAAGCCTTCGGGGAGGTCCTCGTGCCCATCTTGGCCGATTCAAGCCTCGGCAAGCGGTTGGAGCTCGATATCGCGGGCCGCATCACGGACTATAAAACGTCCGGCCAGGTCGAAACGTGGAAGGTCGGTGTCAACTATGAACTGAATGACGCTATTCGGCTCCGTGCAACTCGGTCACGTGATATCCGCGCGCCGAACCTGCAAGAACTGTTCGCGGCGGGCCAAACACTCGTGTTCACCGTGATCGACCGTGCCCGGCAAGTGCCAAATCTCAACGGCGTGATTGCCCCCGATTCCTACACCGCAGCCACGATTTCGGGGGGCAATCGCAACTTGAAGCCCGAGCGAGCCGATACGTTTACAGCGGGTATCGTTCTTTCGCCCGCGCCTCGGGTGCGTGCGTCACTCGACTATTATAATATCAAAATCGACGGGGCGATCTCTACGCTCGGTTCTGGCGCGATTCTGGATCAATGTCTCAACGGCAATGCCACGATCTGTTCGCTGATCACGCGAGAGGCGACGACCAACGGAACCTCGCCAGGTCGAATCACGAATATCCTGCTGGCGCCTGCCAATGTGGCTGGCATTAATACAGAGGGGCTCGACTTCGAGGCCGCGTACAGCTTTCCGCTTGCCAACGGGACGTTCGCAATCCGGCAGCTGGCGACCTATCTCATGAAGCTCGACCTGATCGGGTCTCAAGGTGACGTTACCAAACTTGCAGGCAATATGGCGCAGGTAGCGATCGACGGCCCCAGTGGAACCTCACGGCTGCGCACCTCGACGATCTTGGAGTTTAACAACGACAAATTCCGGGTGAGCGCGACTGGCCGCTATGTCAGCGGCGGCCTCGTCACGCGCGACATCGACTCAGACAAGCCGGAGGTCCCAATCACCAGTCCGAACAAAATTAATGGCCGCTTTTACATCGACCTTGCCGGTGAAGTGACCGTGTACCGGCCGGGCGGCGACGGACGGGTGGCTGTGTTCGGGGCAATTTTGAACGCGCTCAACAAAATGCCACCGATCACCGGCTATGACGAATATGCCGCGCCCCGCCAATTGTTTGACGTAATCGGACGGCAATTTACGGCCGGCGTTCGTTTCAACTTCTAGGAGGATATTGCGATGACGCGCTCCGTTGCTCGTGCGATTACATTAGCGGCGGCGGTCGTGCTTAGCGCGGTGCCGCTTGCGGCCGCCGCGAAGGCCCCGGCCGCCGCAAGTTCGACAGATGCGGCCACGGCGCGCGATCGGCTTGCGGCGGCGATCGCGCGACTATCGAAGCAAACCGATGGGACTGTCGGCGTAGCGATTCAGCGGGCTGATGGCGGCCCGGTCACCACGCTCAATTCGGGCGTCACATTCCCGATGGCGAGCACGTTCAAGATTGCGGTCGCTGGCGCAATCTTTGCTCGCATCGACCGCGGCGAACTTGCGCTGGACCAGATGGTCGCGGTCGATCCGGCAATGATCGTGAACTCGGCCGGAATCGCAGAACAACTGCCGCACCCCGGCATATCTCTTTCGGTTTATAATTTGCTCGAGTTGATGCTGACCCGCAGCGATAACACCGCGACCGATGTGCTGACGGCCCAAGCCGGCGGGCCGGCTGCGGTGACCGCTTGGCTACGCAAGCTGGGGATTACGGGTCAGCGGGTCGAAGCGGACACTGCTCACCTTATTTACAGGGCGTTGGAGATCACGCCCGGGCCCGGTACCTTCAAGAAGAATGTCGAAGCTGCATTCGCGGCCGACCCGTCCAAAGCTGAGCGCGACGAGAAGCGCGTGCCCAACGCAGCTTTCAATGCTGACCCGCGCGACAGCAGCACGCCCGAGGCAATGGCGCAGCTCCTGCTGGCGATCCATTCGAACAAGGCGCTCAGCCCTGCGAGTACCAAGACTCTGATAGAAATTATGGAGCGGTGTGAGACCGGCGCGAACCGGTTGAAGGGCTTGTTGCCGCTGGGAACGGTCGTCGCGCACAAGACCGGCACCCTCAGCAGTATCGCCAACGATGTCGGCTTGGTGACGTTACCCGATGGCCGGAAGTTCGTGATCGCGGTGTTTGTTAAGGGTGACACCAAGGGCACTGCGGTACAAGAGCGCGTGATCGCGGACATCGCTCGCACCGCCTACGATTATTTCACCCTCGGAGGCGTCTGAATTACTGTCTCACATTAGCGCGGGGCAAGGTCACACAAGTATCGAAAGGTGATTTCATGATCCGCTCGCTCCTGAACTGTCTCCTGTTTGTGATCGGCATGACGGTGAGTGGAATGGCACAGGCGGCGCCTGAAGCAGAGGCAGCCATCGCGGCTGCGGTACAGGCGGAGATGAGCGCGAAACAGGTGCCGTCGATCGCCGTCGCGCTTGTCGATCGGGACGGCCTGATATGGTCGAAGGCATGGGGTTTTGCCGACGCCGACCGGAGACAACCCGTTACCGCCGATACCGTCTATCGTGCCGGCTCGGTCTCCAAGCTGTTAACGGATGTTGCGATCATGCGCCTCGTCGAGACCGGCAGGATCGATCTCGACGCGCCAGTCACCAAATACCTACCAAGCTTTCATCCGCGAAATCCCTTTGGTGGTAGCATCACACTGCGCCAATTGATGACGCATCGGTCTGGTCTCGTTCGCGAGCCGCCGCGAGGGCATTATTTCGATACTAACGCCAAGGGGCAGGCTGACACGGTGTTGAGCCTCAACGACACCGCGCTTGTTGCGAAACCCGGCGCGATCACCAAATATTC
>JAURVS010000356.1 GCA_030655355.1 Sphingopyxis sp. | reverse complement strand
TCGATCGCATTGCCGCGCTTCTTCATCATCCAGCCGGCGATCGGCACCGCCCAGAATTTGGTCGCCGCCGACAAAGGCCGCGCATCGGGATCGATCAGCTTGTCGACATCGGCATCGTCGAGCCACAGGTCGGTCAGCGGGTCGAGCGATTGCCCGGTCGCCAATGCGCGCGCGAGGAAAATGCCGTTGATCCCCCCGGCACTTGCGCCCGCAACGATGTCGGCCAGCACGCGCAACCGCACATTGCTCCGCGCCGCGATTTCGCTCAGCAACTCATGATAGACTGCGCCCGAGCCCGTCGATGTGCCACCGTCGTGAAAGGCGCGCGATGCCGCGGCGAGCCGCCACACCTCCTTGGTGATGCCGTGCATATAGACGGCCAGACTGATCCCGCCGTAGCAAATCAGGGCGAAGCGTAGTTCCTTCTCGCGCATCGCGCATCTGATAGCGCGCTTTGATGACTGTGGCGAATATTACACAGCGGTGCGCTTTATCGACACGGGTCGAGCTTCTTTTCTTGCATTTGAGAATGGCTCGCATTAGCGGCCGCTCCGAAAATAGGAGCCTTTAATGAATCGCAAATGGATCGTCGCCGCGCTGCTCTCGAGCGCGCTTTCCTCCCCCGTCTTCGCGCAGGATACCGCGCCCGCCGATGAAACCGCGACGCAGGGCGACAGCATCGTCGTCACCGCAGCCCGCACGATCCTGCCGCCGAACGCATTGCCGCTGACGATCGATGTCATTTCCAAAGACAGTCTCGATCAGCAGGTTGCCATCTCGGGCTCGGTCATCGACGCCGTCGCAGCGCTGACCCCGAGCTTCTCCCCGACACGGCAAAAGCTGTCGGGCGCAGGCGAGACGCTGCGCGGCAGGTCGCCGCTCTATGCGATCAACGGCATTCCGCAGTCGACGCCGATTCGCGACGGATCGCGCGATGGCTATACGATCGATCCCTTTTTCCTCGACCGCGTCGAGCTGATCTATGGATCGAACGCTTTGCAAGGGATCGGCGCGACCGGCGGCGTCGTCAATCAGGTGGTGATCAAGGCGCCGCGCGAAGACGGCCTCTCCGGCCGCGCGCTGGTGCAGGGATCAACCGGCAATTTTGAAGATGAAAGCTTTGGCGGCAAGCTCGGCGGATTGCTCGCCTATCGCCAGGGCGCGTTCGATGTGACCGGCGGCGTCGCCTATGAAACGCGCGGCCTTTATTATGACGGCGCGGGCCGCCGCGTCGGCATCGACAATACGCAGGGCGACGTCCAGGACAGCAAGAGCCTCAGCTTCTTTGCGCGACTGGGCTATGACCTGTCCTCGACCGCGCGTCTCGAACTGTTCGCCACGCGTTTCAGCCTCGAGGGCAATGGCGACTGGGTGCAGTTACCGGGCAATCGAGCGACCGGCCTTCCCAGCAGCTCGCGGCGTGGCGACATCGAAGGCGAAGCAGCCTCCAACCGCGTCGAGACCGTCAATCTGACGCTGACCGATACCGATCTCGGCGGCGGCAATCTGATCTTGCAGGCCTTTTTCAACCGGTCGCGCGATATTTTTGGCGGCGATGTGAGCGCGACTTTTCAGGATGCGAGCATCGCTCCGCTCGGCACCTTGTTCGATCAGTCGGCCAACCGCTCGCGCAAGCTGGGCGCGCGCGTCAGCTATGAACGGCAATTTTTCGATGCGCTCAACGTCACGCTCGGCTTTGACTCGATGTGGGACAAGACCCAGCAGGTGATGATCGCGACATCGCGCTATTGGGTGCCGCCCACGACTTTCCGTACGCTTGCTCCCTTCGGCCAGGCCAATCTCAAGCTGTTTGACGGCGCAGTCCGCGTTGCGGGCGGCGCGCGCTGGGAAAATGGTCAGCTCAAGGTCGATGATTTCGTGACGCTGGCGTCCTATAATTCGGCTCGCGTTTCGGGTGGCACCCGCAATTTCAAAGACCTGCTGATCAATGGCGGCCTGATCGTTGAGCCCGTGCAGGGCATCCGCGCTTATGCCAGCTATGCCGAAGGCTATTCGATCGCGGACGTCGGGCGCATCCTGCGGTCGGTCAACGGCCGGACCCAGCCGAATTTCCGTATCGAGGATGTCAACGTCACCCCCGTCATTTCGAACAATCGCGAATTGGGCATCGAAATCAAGCGGGGGCCGCTGGATGCCAGCGCGTCCTATTTCTGGTCGACGTCAAAAGATGGCGGCCTGTTGGTGATGAACAGCGCGGGCGTTTATGACGTCCAGCGCCAGCGCATCGAAATTCAGGGCTTCGAAATCAATCTTGCGGTGGAACTCCCGATCGACGGGCTGAAACTTGGTACCGGCTATGCGCATCTGTCGGGCCGCACCGACAGCAACAACGACGACAAGGTCGATATCGACCTCGACGGCGCCAACATTTCGCCAGACCGTGTCAATCTCTGGGCCAGCTATAACAGCGGACCGGTATCTGCGCGTGTACAGGCCGGCCTCTATCTCGACCGCAAATTCGATGGCGCCCCGGCCAACACCGCTTTTTCGGGCTATACTTTGACCGACGCGGTGGTGCGCTATGATCTGCCGCGCCTCGGCGGGATCACGCTGGCGGCATCCAACCTGTTCGATGTCGACTATGTCACCTACAACAGCCAGTCGATCCGCTCGACCGTCGCGGCGACCGACAATGCCCGCTTCTTTACCGGACGCGGCCGCACCTTCACGCTTGGCTGGGATTACAGGTTCTAATCCGACATGATGAAATTGCTCGACACGCTGCACCGCTGGACGGGAGGGCTGATCGGCCTCGTGCTGGCCCTGCTCGGCCTGTCGGGAACGATCCTGCTCTATGATTATCTGTGGATCGGGTTGCCGGGCACGGGCGATCCGCTGCGCGGCGACCTGACTACGGTCGCCGCAACCACCGAGCGGCTGATGGCGACCCCCGGCGCGCAGGGCATCATCTATGCCGATGAACGCTTCGGGCTCCACCAGCTTCGCTTCGGCAAGGATGCGGGCGGCTATGCGAACCAGTCGGGCGAGATCGTCACGCGCTGGGCCAGCCAGTGGGAGCGGCCCGAGCTCTGGATCTTCGATTTCCATCATCATCTGTTCACCGGCGACCGCGGCGAATGGGTGATCGGTGTTGCGGGGCTTTGCGGGCTCTTCTTCGTTATCTCGGGCGTCATCCTCTGGTGGCGGACGCGCAAGACTTTTCAGTTCCGGTTGTGGCCCAAACGCATGTCGCGACCGGCGATCGTCATGCACCACCGCGACCTCGGCGTGATCGTCGCGCCGTTGCTGCTGATCTCGATCGTCACCGGGACGATGATGATCTTCCGGCCCTTCGCGCTCGGCGTCGTCGCCCCCTTCGGTCCGATGGCAGAAACCGCAAAGGCGCTCGATCCGCCGAAATATAAGGGCGGCCTACTCGCCGAGAAAACCGATTACACGGCAATGCTTACTGAAGCGCGGCGCCGCTTTCCCGACGCCGAATTCCGCATTCTCAGCCTGCCGCGCAAACCCGGCGACCCGATCAGCCTGCGCCTGAAGCAGCCCGCCGAATGGCTGCCCAACGGACGCACAACTCTCGCGTTCGACGCTGCGACGGGCGACCTCCTCGCCGCGCGCGACGCGCTAAAGCTTGCGCCGGGCGCGCAGGCCTTCAACATGGCCTTCCCGATCCATGCGTCAAAGGTCGGCGGCTGGACGTGGCGCATCCTGCTGACGATATCGGGGCTCGCAATGACGATGCTCGGCAGCCTTGCGGTGTGGAGCTTCTGGTTCAAGCGGCCAAAGCCTGCGAAGCGGCCGGTGAAGAAGACCGCGCTGGCTTCGGCGTAGGCGCGGCCAGTTATCCGCTTTGGGGTGGCAAGCTGCCGCTTGATCCGCCACCCTCGTCACCCCGGACTTGATCCGGGGTCCATGACGACGGCGCAGCTATGGATCCCGGATCAAGTCCGGGATGACGAAGCAAATTAGCGGTCCTCCGGTCGTTACAAGCCCGGCGTGGCGACGACAGAGTTTGTCCGCACTTGGTCGTTTCCAGACGGTCGTCATCCCGGGTGACGATATGCGATAGGCTCGTTTGCTGGCTAGCCGCAGCGGGGTGAGTAAACCGCTAGTTGCTTGCCCACCCCAACCCCTCCCGCAAGCGCATCCGGCCGCCCCGCACCAACCTCCCCGCTTTCCTATTTTCCCCGCCGCCCTATATCCTCCCCATCCCATGACCCGCGCCCGCGTCCTTCTTCTCACTGCCGCTCTCGGCCCGCTCGACTATCGCGTCCCGCGCGAGAGCGAAGCGCCGCTCGGCAGCGTCGTGATCGCGCCGCTCGGCCCGCGGCGGCTTGGCGGCGTCGTCTGGGAGGATGCCAGCTTCGGCGCGCCCGAGGCGGTCGGCGACAACCGGCTGCGCAATCTCTACGAAGTCGTCGCGGTGCCGCCGGTGCCTGCGCCGCTCCGCCGCCTCGTCGAATGGACGAGCGATTATTATCTCGCACCGCCCGGCGCCGTGCTGCGCATGGTGCTGCCCGGTGTCGCCTTTGCCGATGCGCGCCGTCCGATCGTCGAATATCGCGCCACGGGCGAATTGCCCGCGCGGATGACGCCGCAACGCATCGTTGCGCTCGAAGCGATCGGTGACCGGCAGGGCATGGTGCGCGAACTTGCCGCGCTCGCCGAGGTTAGTGAAGCGGTGATCCGCGGCCTCGTCACCACCGGCGCGCTCGAAGCCGTTACCGTCTCGGCCGACCAGCCTTATCCCGAGCCCGACCCCGCGTTCGCACCCCCCGATCTTTCGGCCGAACAGACGGCGGCAGCGGCACAGCTCACCGATGCCGTGACCGCCGAAAAATTCGAGACATTGCTGCTCGACGGCGTCACCGGATCGGGCAAGACCGAAGTCTATATGGAGGCGATCGCTGCCGCATTGGATGCGGGCAAGCAAGCGCTCGTCCTGCTCCCCGAAATCGCGCTCACCGAACCGATGCTGACCCGCTTCGCCGCGCGCTTCGGCTGCGAGCCCGTCGGCTGGCACAGCGGACTGCGGTCGGCGGAGCGCCGCCGTGCATGGCACGCAATCGCGAGCGGCGAAGCGCGCATCGTTATCGGTGCGCGCTCGGCGCTGTTCCTGCCCTATGCGCGGCTCGGCGTCATCGTCGTCGACGAAGCGCATGAAACAAGCTTCAAGCAGGAAGATGGCGTCCATTATCATGCGCGCGACGTCGCGGTGATGCGCGGGCATTTCGAGGGGCTACCCGTCATCCTCGCGAGCGCGACTCCCGCGCTCGAAAGCCTCGCGATGGTCGAGGCGGGGCGCTATCGCCACATCATCCTGCCCGCGCGCTTCGGCGGTGCGACATTGCCCGATCTCGCCGCGATCGATATGCGGCAGGACCCGCCCGACCGCGGCCGCTGGCTCGCCCCGCCGCTCGTCGATGCGCTTGCCGACCGGCTGGCAAAGGGCGAGCAGAGCCTGCTCTTCCTCAACCGCCGCGGCTTTGCCCCGCTGACGCTTTGCCGCACCTGCGGCCACCGTATCCAGTGCCCGAACTGCACCGCGTGGATGGTCGAACATCGCCTTGTCCACCGCCTCGCCTGCCATCATTGCGGGCATGTCATGCCGCCGCCGCGGCTGTGTCCCGAATGCGAGGATGAGGACAGCCTCGTCGCGTGCGGCCCCGGGGTCGAGCGCGTCGCCGACGAAGTCGCGCTGCGCTTTCCCGAAGCGCGCGTCGCGATCGTCACTTCCGACACGCTCTGGTCGCCCGCGAAGGCCGCCGAATTCGTCGACAATGTCGAGGGCGGGCTGGTCGACATCATCATCGGCACGCAGCTTGTCACCAAGGGCTATCATTTTCCGAACCTGACGCTTGTCGGGGTTGTCGATGCCGACCTCGGGCTTGATGGCGGCGATCTGCGCGCCTCCGAACGCACTTTTCAGCAGATTGCGCAGGTGGCAGGCCGCGCCGGGCGCGGGGTAAAGCCCGGTGAAGTGCTGATTCAGACGCGCGTGCCCGAAGCGCCCGTGATGGCCGCGCTCGTCGCGAACGACCGCGACGGCTTTTATGCCGCCGAAGCCGCGGCGCGGAAATTTGCGGGCGCGCCGCCCTATGGCCGCTTCGCTGCGCTCGTCATCTCGTCAGAGGATATCGAAGTCGCTCGCGGTCAGGCGCAGCGGCTCGGCGCGAAAGCACCCGTCGCCGAGGGTCTCGCCGTCTATGGCCCCGCCCCCGCTCCGCTCGCGATGCTCCGCGGCCGCCACCGCTTTCGCCTGCTCCTCCACGCGCCGCGCAGCTTCGACCTGCAAGGCACGATCCGTGACTGGGTGAGCAGCGTCGACTGGTCATCGAAGGCGCGCCTCGCGATCGATATTGATCCCTATAGCTTTGTATAAGTGTAACAGGCCTTTACTATAGTCTTTCATGCTGGCAGCATTGTCGCTGCTTTCAGTAATAAGGACTCTCGCATGATGAAATCCGGTTTGGTTCTGTTGGCCGGAACCCTGGTGCTTGGCATGTCAGCCACTGCCGAAGCCAAATGGCTCCGCGCCGATACCAAGAATTTCATCATCTATAGTGAGGGCACCGAGAAATCGCTGCGCAGCTTCGCCGAAAATCTCCAGCGGTTTGATGCCACCCTGAGCGTGCGCTTCAACCTCACCGAGGTGGATGAACCCAACCGACTGACCATCTATCTGATGCCGCGCGGTGTCGATGTCGGGCGGTTGGTTACGGGGAAAAACGGCTCGTTCATCGCTGGATGGTACAGTCCAGATCCCGAGGGGAGCTATGCGATCTCGCACCGCGAGAATGTCGTGATCAAGGGCACGCCGCAATCGCAGCAGACGCTGTTTCACGAATATAGCCACCATTTTATGAAGCGTTATGCCGGGGCGGCCTTCCCCGCATGGTTCATCGAGGGGTTCGCCGAATATTACTCGACCGTCGACTTCACCAAGGATGGTCACGCGGAGATTGGGAAACCGGTCTATGCGCGGGCTTATGGCTTGCTCGCGATGCCCAAAGTCCCTGCCGAAAAGCTGTTGCTCCAGCGCCCGGGCGAAATGCGCAATTCGGGGCAGACCGATGTCTATTACGGCCGCTCGTGGTTGCTAACGCACATGCTCTATAACGATCCCGCACGTGCGGGGCAGCTTGGCCGCTATATCGACGCGATCAATCGCGGCGAAGATGCGAAAAAGGCCGCGACCGACGCGTTCGGCAACCTTGCGGAACTCGATAAGGAACTGAACCGCTACCTTAACAAGCCAATGACATTCCGCACATCGGGCCAGCCTATCCCCGTTCCGGGCAAGGTCGATGTGGTCGCGCTATCCGCTGCCGAGGATGCGCTACTCCCTCTCCGCGTCGAACGAATCAGCGCGAAGAGCGACGATGTTCGTATCGCCAAGGTGCGCGATGACCTGAAGGCACTAAGCCTCGTGCATGGTGGCGATGCCGGGGTGTGGTTCGAACTGGCAACGGCCGAATGGGCGCTCGACGATGACAAACGCGATAGGGCCGCCGCGCGCGCCGCAGTTGACAAGGCGCTGACGATCGATCCCAAACATGTCCGCGCGAACGTCCTGCTTGGCCGCATCCTGACCGCCGATGTCGAGGCAATGGATGATCCGAAACCCGAAGACTGGAATGCGGTGCGCAAGCCGATCGCACTCGCCAATCGCACCAATCCGGACGATCCTCTGCCGCTCTATGCCTATTTCAAAAGCTTCGTCGATCAGGGACGGCGCCCGCCGCCGATTGCGATCGAGGGTCTCGGCCGCGCCTTTCAACTCGCACGCGAGAATATCGGCGTCCGCGTCAGCTATGCTTTCGCGCTCGCCAATGACGGCAAATATGATGAAGCGCTCGCGCTCGCGAAGGCCGTTGCTTTCGATCCGCACGACAATGGCCAAGGCGAGCGACTGCTCGCACAGCTCGAATCGATGCGCGACCGGAGCAAAGGGCGCGCGTCCGCCGCCGACTCGGCGACGGACGAGTAGCCCCACTCAATAATCGGGTTCACCGCCGCTCAGCACCTGCTGCGTCTGCGCGGCCAGCCAAGCCATTGCCGCCGCCCAAGGTTGATGCCCATGACTGATCCGCGCGACGCCCAGCGCGGCGAGTTCCTGATGCGTCGGGCCGCCCTTGCCGCGCAATATATTGACCGGCAGCGGCGAGGCTTCGCAGATTGCGCCGATCGTCTTGGCATCGAGCAGAAAGGGCACGAACAGCGACCCCGCGCCTGCATCGGCATAAGCACGCGCGCGTTCGAGCGTCGCGGCGACCAGCGCATTGCCATCCTTCGTCGCATCCTGCCCGCGAAATGTGTCGCAGCGTGCGTTGACGAAGATGCCGGTGTCGGCCGCCGCGCGATAGCGCGAAACCGCTTCGGCAATTGGCAGCAGTTCCGATTCGCCGGGCAGCCGGTCCTCCATATTGATCCCCGCTGCCCCCGCCGCTTTCGCGCGGCCGACCGAGATGCCAACCGCCGCCGCGTCGGCGCCATAGCCCGATTCCATATCGATCGTGACCGGAAGGTCGGTGACCAACAGGATACGTGCCAGATTTTCGAACACATCCTCCAGCGGGAAATCCTCGCCATCGGCGCGGCCCTG
>JAURVS010000353.1 GCA_030655355.1 Sphingopyxis sp. | reverse complement strand
CCGATCGCCGAAGTGCCCGTGATGGCGCGCGGACAGGGCGTGATGCTGCAACGTTACCGCGACGGCGGCCTGTCCGACGCGATCAGTTTTGCCTTTGCCGAAGGGTTAAGCTGGGCAATGGGCGGTGACACCGGAAGGACGCGGACCGAAACCGATCTTGTCCCCTGGCGTGTTGCACGCGGCGCGGCGGGGCGGATGCCGCCGACCGGCTTTCCGCGGAACAATCGCTTCGGCTGACCGTAAATCCATGTAGCCGTAAATAGCTTCTTTACTTCCCGTCACCTAGGCAAGGGACAATGGGGAAAGGTCGCACAAAACCCTCTGTTATGCCTATCGATAGAACCGGTGAAGACCGGCCCTTGTTGTTTGTCGGCTGGATCGACGCATTGCCTGTTCCGGCTGCGCTGATCAGACCGATGGCGCGCGGAAATTTTCGGCTGCACGCCAGTAACGCGGCTTTCGATCGGTTGAACCTGTCATCCACGGGCGCCGATGCGCCGATTGAATTGCTGCGCGCGATCGAACGCGCTTCGCAACATCCGGACGACTCACAGGAATTCTCGTGTCAGCTTGGCGAAGGGGTCAGCGCGCGCGATCTGCGCGGATCGATCGGTCCTTTGCCGACGGAATCGGGCGATGATGGCCTGTTTCTGTTGACGTTGATCGACCGGACGCAAGAGATGATGACCGAGCGCAACCTGCGCCGCGAACTCGTCTCCGACAGCCTGACCGGCCTTCCCAACCGTGCCGGCTTTGAAGAGCTCGTCGAGAAGCGCGGCCACACCGACAGCGCGGGCGCCGATCACGCCATCCTGCTTCTCGACCTCGCACGCTTTTCGCGGATCAACGAGCATATCGGTCCGATGGCGGGCGACGAGCTGATCATCACTGTCGCACGGCGTCTGAAATCCAGTCTGCGCAGCGGCGACATCCTTGCCCGCACCGGCGGCGATGAATTTGCGATTTCCTCGCGGGTCGCGGGGGGCCGCGCCGATGTGCGCGAAATGGCGCGCCGGATCCGCGGCTGCTTCGACCATCCGTTCCGGATCGGCGAGCTGAAAGTCAGCGTCGACTGCGCGCTTGGCTGCGCAATTCAGCCTGTGGCTGACACCGATGTCGCCGATCAGATCCGGCATGCGCAGATCGCGCTCAAGCGTGCGAAACAGACCGACCGCATCGAAATCTACGAACCTGAAGCGGCGATGGTGTCGGACAATCGTTTCGGGATGGAAACCGAACTGCGCAACGCGATCGAGGAAGACCGGCTCCACCTCGCCTTTCAGCCGCTGATCGAACTGTCGAGCGGCCGCGTTGCTGGCTTTGAGGCGCTGGCGCGCTGGGACACTGGCAACGGCCATTCGATTTCGCCGACCGAATTCATCCCGATCGCCGAGGACTCCGGCCTTATCGTCCCGCTGGGCCAATGGGCGATCGGCAAAGCCGCGGCAGTGCTCGCCGAATGGGACAGTCAGAACGGCGC